>JABIWM010000024.1 GCA_018701255.1 Alphaproteobacteria bacterium
GACACAATAAGATCAAGCATTGGCTGATTTTTCTCTTTCTATATCTGTTTTTATACGTTTAGGGTAAGCGCGATGCCAATTTGACCCTGCATCAGCGATATATCAGACTGTTTATCCAGTTGTTTGGCTGTTGCCATTACCGCTTTCGATAAAGCATGTTCAATACCGTCCATATCCCGATCACGATACAGATTGCGCCGTAAGGCGTCGGCTAATGCGTTCTGGTCATCTGCATCCAATGCCTGACCATATGCTTGCAACCGGCCAACAAAGGCTGTGGCCATCACTTTAACCTTTTTGCTGACCTTATTCTCACTAACACCAATTTCATGAAGGCTTAAATCCATATCAGCAAACATTGTATCGGTTAGCTCTTGCGCTCTGGCTTTGCCATCATTGCCAATTCGGGTCAAGCGGCGCACCATCAAAGCCGCAAACAGGCACACCGTATCAAATCGCCCATCAAAACTGTCTTCGATATGATAGGAATGATAAATATCCGGGTTACGCGTCGCGTTGGCCAATTGGCTATAAAGCGTTTCTGCCTCAACACTGGCTGGTCGTGACCAATCCAGAACTTTTTGTCTTAACCATTGCAACATCAATTTGCACCCTTTGTAAAAATACGCCAAGCTATCGATCTTAATACAAGCGAAAACACCGATGCTTGCAATAAACTTTTAATTGGCCTATTGGTAGTGAAATTCTTATCATGAAGAAGCACATGAAAAAACAGATTTATTTAACTTTAACAATTGGCATGATGACCATGTTATCCGCATGCGAAAGCCGGATTACTCAACATGGTAATCGTCTTGACCCTATCACGCTGGATAAACTGACCATAGGATCAACCAAACAGATTGAGGTTGAGGCATTATTTGGCAAGCCTTCCACGCGCGGAGCGTTTGATTCTGGCCGCATCTATTATATCGCACAACAGATGGAAAACGCGCCCGGCAAGAAAACAGCCTTGCTTGATCGAACAATAGTTATTTTTGCATTTGATGACAAGAAAACTCTGCAATCCATTGAATTTCAGGATGAAAATCAAGGACGAACAGTTTTCTTTTTAGACAGTGCAACACCAACACCGGGTGAAACATTCGGATTTTTTGATCAGATACTTGGCAATATTCAGACAAGGCAACCATCCCAATAAAATATATTCCTTTTTTCGAACATAGAAAAACCCCCTTGGAACATGCCCAAGGGGGTTTCTTTTATTCAGATGTATCGGCTTTGGCTTAGGATGCCAGAGCAGCAAGCATTAGCAGAGCCACAATATTGATGATCTTGATCATCGGGTTAATTGCTGGCCCTGATGTGTCTTTGTATGGATCACCAACAGTATCACCAGTAACAGCTGCTTTATGTGCTTCAGACCCTTTGCCGCCATGATGGCCATCTTCGATGTATTTCTTGGCATTATCCCAAGCACCACCACCGGCGGTCATGGAAATAGCCAGATAAAGACCGGTAACGATAGTACCAAGCAACATCGCGCCAACGGCAGTAAAGGCCGCTTCCTGACTGACTGTCAGGCTGATAATGTAATACACAACAATCGGTGCCAGAACAGGCAACATCGAAGGTATGATCATCTCACGGATAGCAGAACGGGTCAGCAGATCAACAGCGGTGCTGTAATCCGGCTTTGCTTTGCCTTCCATAATGCCTTTAATCTCGCGGAACTGGCGGCGGACTTCTTCGACAACAGCACCACCAGCACGGCCAACAGCCTGCATGCCCATTGATGCAAACAGATATGGCAACATACCGCCAAGCAACAGACCAACCACGACATATGGATCAGTAAGGCTGAAATCAATGTCCAGTTCAGGGAAATATCTGTCCAGATCAGCAATATAAGCCGCAAACAACACAAGTGCCGCCAGCGCCGCTGATCCAATAGCATAACCCTTAGTGACCGCTTTCGTTGTATTACCAACCGCATCAAGCGCATCTGTTACTTCACGAACCGAATCGTCAAGCTCAGCCATTTCAGCAATACCGCCAGCGTTATCAGTAACCGGGCCATATGCGTCAAGCGCAACAACCATACCGGCAAGCGCCAGCATTGTCGTAGCCGCAATACCAATACCGTAGATATCAGCATAGACGAATGACACAATAATACCGGCAGAAATGATAATCGCAGGAATAGCAGTTGCTTCCATAGACATAGCCAGACCGGAAATGACGTTAGTGCCATGACCAGTTTCGGATGCCTTGGCAACGACTTTAACCGGACGGAATGATGTGGATGTATAATATTCTGTAATCCAGACCATCAGACCTGTTACAACCAGACCAACCATTGCGCAGACAAAATAGTTCATGCCGACTTCTGATCCTTTGAAAACATGATCAATCAGGAAGTAAATTGCAATCGCTGAAAGCACCGCAGTTGCGATAAAGCCCTTATAAAGAGCGCCCATGATGTTATTAGAAGACCCCAGACGGACAAAGAATGTGCCAATGATCGATGTAACGATACATACCGCACCAATGCCAAGTGGCAGAAGCATTGCGTTCATATCACCCTGCAACTGAATTGTTGCAAGCAACATGGTCGCAACGATAGTCACCGCATAGGTTTCAAACAGATCAGCCGCCATACCAGCGCAATCACCAACGTTATCACCAACGTTATCAGCGATAACCGCAGGGTTTCTTGGATCATCTTCCGGAATGCCTGCTTCGACTTTACCAACCAGATCAGCACCAACATCAGCACCCTTGGTGAAGATACCGCCACCCAGACGCGCAAAGATGGAAATCAATGATGCACCAAATGATAGAGCGACCAGCGCTTCCATCTTTTTGTGAATATCGATATCCTGCTGTTCAAGGAACATGTAATAGCCAGCAACACCAAGCAGACCAAGGCTAACCACCAGCATACCGGTAATAGCACCAGATTTGAATGAGATGGAAAGCGCTTCACCTAGTGAACGTCTGGCGGCTTCTGTTGTCCGTACATTGGCGCGAACAGAAACATTCATCCCAATATAACCGGCAATACCTGACAGCACCGCACCGATGACAAAGCCAACAGCAACATAAGCACCAAGTGTGAAAACCAGAATAATGGCAACAACAATCCCAACCAGACCAATAGTCGTATACTGACGATTGAGGTAGGCACGCGCGCCCTCCTGAATGGCACCGGCGATCTCTTGCATGCGTTCATTGCCAGGACTTGCGGCAAGAATGCTTTGAGAAGCCCAGATACCGTATACGAGGCCCAGCACTCCGCTTGCAATGGCCATGTAGACGAAGAATTCATATGACATAATGGATTAGCCCTATTTGTTATGGGGATGGAAAGCGATCAGTTAAACCCCCAATTGCATCAACTGATCATAAATCTTATCGACTCTTTTATTAGTAACCGTTTTTCCAAATTATTATTATTCAAACAATCAGCAGAAATTCGGTAATCAGCAAAAGATTACAAATTTGCTGATTTATAATAAAACCAGACACTCTGTGCAATGAAAAATCACCTAAAAACAGGAAAAACAGGTTCTTTTAAGTAGATTTATATCGTTGCGGTGAATTCAGCCTGTCTGAGCTTATGTGCCAGCTTATCAAGGATAGCCGTGATAAAGCCTGCATCAATCTCCCAACAATCTGCAATGGCCGAATATTCGGCAATCACCGTACGGGCAGGAATATCGGGCAGACTTTCCAGTTCAAATATTGCCGCACGCAAAATATCACGCTCAATCTGATTTAGCCGGTCAATCGACCATCCTTCCCCTAGCAATGGCGTAATTTGAACGTCCATCTCTGCGCGCGCGGATTCTACGCCAAAGATCAGTTTGGTATAATGCTGCTCATTCAGATGCTTTAATTTAAAATCTTCTAGCAATCGCGGCAAGTAATGGCTTTGAAAACTGGCCACTACCTGTGGCAAGTCCTGCTCACCTGCCCAGTGCTGATACAATGTCTGTATAGCGGCAATTCGGGCAGCCGCACGACGCCGGATCGATGGCGGACGTAAAGTTTCTTCGTCCGTTATTACAGCATCAGCATCAGAATCAATATCAGAATCAATATCAGACATGGTCATCATTTCCTTCATCAAATTCGCGATATCCGGCAATAGTCAGCCCATATCCATCAAGGCCAACGATACTGCGTTTTACATTAGAAAGCAGTATCATATGATTAACGCCCAGATCATTCAAAATCTGTGCGCCGACACCGTAGTTACGGATTTCATTACGGCTTGTTCCATCGCCAGCCGCTTTACGCTGAACCAGATCGGAAATAGTGGTCGGGCTAGGTTCGCGCAACATGACAATCAACCCGCGCCCCTCATTCGCAATCATCTGCATGGCTAATTGTATCTCATTACCTGTGCGGCCGGATAATTGCTCCCCCAGAACGTCTGTCATGATATTAATAGCATGCATCCGTACCAGCACCGGCTCAGGCGAGGATAAATCGCCCTTGATCAACGCCACATGTTCAGCATAGCTGGCCGTGTTGACATAAACAAGCATCCGCCAATTGCCGCCATTGGATGAGTTAAACATAATCTCACCACTGCGTTTTATGATGCTTTGCCGGCGTCTTTTCCATGCGATCAGATCAGCAATCGTTCCAATTCCGATCTGATGTGTTTTGGCAAATGCTTCCAGAAATGCCCTATCCGCCAGCGAGCCTTCTTCGTTCATAATCTGGCAAATCACCCCCGCAGGCCAGTTTCCTGCCGCTTTTGCCAGATCAACCACCGCTTCGGTTCTGCCAGCTCTGACCAGCGTGCCGCCCTCAACCGCGATTAACGGGAATAAATGCCCCGGCGATACGATATCAGATGTGCCATAATCCGGATTAGCGGCAATTTTAATGCTATGCGCCCTGTCACGGGCAGATACGCCAGACGTAATGCCTGCTCTTGCCTCAATCGAAATCGTGACAGCAGACTGGCGCGGAGCATCAAAGATTCTTTCGCTGTAATTCAGCCCTAATGTTGTGGCTCTTTCCTTATCAATGGCCAGACAGATCAATCCCCGTGCATGTTTTAGCATGGCATTAATCGCAACATCATCACAATGTTCAGCCAGAATACATAGATCACCTGTGGTTTCGCCTTCGCGGTCATCCATCAAAATAAACATCTCACCGGCTCTGGCTTGTTCAAGCAACCGGTCGATAGATGAAATAGCCTGCTGGTCTTTTGCCTCAGCGTTCATGTGGATTGGCCTTTCCCGAATTCTGTCATTCTGGCCACATATCTGGCTAGCATGTCGACTTCCAGATTAATCTCAACCCCCGGCCTGGCATGTGCCAATGTCGTATGCGCCCATGTATGTGGTATCACCATAATTTCAAACACTGTCCCATGAACCCTGTTTACAGTCAGCGATATGCCATCCAGCGCAACCGACCCTTTGGCGGCGATAAATGGTGCCAGATGTGCCGGAACATCAAAAGCCAGCAGATAGCTATCACCTTCCTGTTCTATGCGAGTTACCACGGCTTTGCCATCAACATGTCCGGATACCATATGCCCGCCCAGCTCATCGCCTAGCGCTAAAGCTCTTTCCAGATTGATCTGTGTCCCCACATCCCAATGTGCCATGGTGGTAAGGTTAATCGTTTCATCAGAAGCATCAACCGCAAACTGATTCTGGCTGGCCTCAACCAGTGTCAGACAAATACCACTACACGCAATAGATGCACCAATGGTGATGCTGGTGCAATCCCATGGTGTATCAATACGCAATCTGGCACCGCCATCCGGCTTTCTCTGCATTGCCGCAAGTGAACCCAAACCTGTAATAATCCCTGTAAACATGTTTATCCTAATATACTGGCTTAATTTGCTGGCCTAATTTGCTGGCTTATTCGATATTTTCCATTTTGAGTTATTCGGCGTGTTATTCATGCTTTACGTTCAAATATTTCAACCATGTCTTTACCCACCATCTGCTGATGAACGGCTTCAAAGCCACGGGCTTTATCAAGCGAGGTGAGATCAAGCGCATCAATTGCCGCGATACCATCACCGCCAATAATCATTGGTGCTTTTATCCAGATCAGCCGGTCAACCAGCCCCTGACGCATCAATGACGCGAGCAAGATGCCACCAGCTTCAACCAGAACACTGGTCATACCTTGCTTTGCCAGAACTGACAAGGCATTCATCATATCTGGTCGGCCATCTTTATCACGGGCTACCGCAATCACAGAAACGCCGTCAATATGATCTGTCGGGGATATGGATTGATCAGAATGTTGCCCTGTTATGCAAAGCGTCGGGATATCTTTTGCTGATTGCGCTATTCGTGATTTTGGATCAAGACTTGCATCAGATGTCATGATCACGCGCAAGGGATGATGCGTCACGCCCTCTAAACGGCAATTCAGCATCGGATTATCAGCACGCACTGTTCCCATGCCCGTCATAATAACATCGTGGCGCGACCGTAATTCATGAACATATCGTCTGGCATTAGCGCCGGTGATCCATTGTGAGGTGCCGTCTTTGAGAGCAATCTTACCGTCTTGTGAGGACGCTATCTTGACCGTCACATATGGCCGGCCATGTTGCCGCGATTTCAGATAACCGGCTAGTTGTCGGCAAATGTCAGATGCCAGAACGCCAGACGTCACCGCAATACCACTGGCTTCAAGCAACGCAATGCCCTGCCCTGATACGCGTTCATCGGGGTCAGTCAAGCCAACAACAACACGGCTAATCCCCGCATCAATCAACGCTTGCGCACATGGCGGGGTTTTTCCGGTATGGGCGCATGGCTCTAACGTGACATAGGCCGTTGCCCCATTTGCCGCTTGCCCTGCATCGGCAAGCGCCTCAGTTTCGGCATGTGGCCGCCCTCCCGATGCTGTTACCCCACGACCAATCAGACCATTATCTGCTACAATAACACAGCCAACCGAAGGATTGGGCGCGGTTAACCCGTCACCTTTGCTGGCCATAACCAAGGCAGACCGCATCCATTTCTGATCATCATGAGAAGGGGAAACATGCATCAGACTGGCTCAATCAAGTTCATCCTTGACGAAATCGCCAAAATCCTTTGCTTCACGGAAATTCCGGTAAACAGACGCATAACGAATGTAAGCAACCTTATCGATCTGGGACAATTCTTCCATCACCAGACGGCCAATATCCTGAGTGTTGGTTTCGCCATCACCCTGGGATTCAAGTCGCCGAACAATGTTATTTATCCGTTGTTGAACCATGTCGGGATCAATATTACGCTTACGGAGCGCAATACTCATCGACCGTTCCAGTTTATCGCGATCAAATGGTGAGCGTTTATTGTTCCGCTTAACCACCATTAATTCGCGCAACTGAACACGTTCAAAAGTGGTAAAACGCGCTTCACAGGAAGCACATTGGCGGCGGCGGCGGATAGCGGCACCATCCTCACAAGGGCGTGAGTCTTTGACCTGGGTATCTTGGTGGCGGCAAAAAGGGCAATCCATAGGTTTAACCTACAAGCTATTGATGATTGCCCTTTATATACACAAAATCTAGTAAATTGGGAAGGCTTGGCAAAGCTTATGTACTTTTGCCTTAACTGCTTCCTCAATCGCGCTGTTATCATTACGGTTGCTGGCAAGTCCGTCTAGCACTTCACCGATAAGATGACCGACCTGACGGAATTCATCCACGCCAAAGCCGCGTGTTGTTGCCGCCGGTGTACCCAGACGAATACCGGATGTAACCATTGGCTTTTCCGGATCAAACGGAACACCATTTTTATTACAGGTAATTTCTGCCCGTTCCAGTGCTACTTCTGATATATCACCAGTCAGATTTTTCGGCCGTAAATCCACCAGCACGATATGGTTATCGGTGCCGCCGGATACCATATCAAACCCGCATTCGATCAACGTGTCTGATAGTACCTTGGCATTTTCGACCACATGATTGATATAGGTTTTGAACTCAGGCTTTAACGCTTCACCAAAACCGGCGGCTTTACCAGCAATCGCATGCATCAATGGCCCGCCTTGTAAGCCGGGGAAAATGGCAGAATTGATCTTTTTACCCAGATCAGGATCATTGCTGAGAATAATACCACCACGCGAACAGCGCAAAGTTTTATGAGTTGTTGATGTCACAACATGCGCATGTTCAATCGGGCTAGGATGTGCACCAGCGGCAACCAGACCGGATATATGCGCCATATCCACCATCAGATATGCCCCACAGCTATCAGCGACTTCACGGAAGCGCTTAAAATCCAGGATGCGTGTATAGGCAGAACCACCGGCAATGATCATTTTTGGTTTATGCTCATCAGCCATGCGCTGAAGCTCATCATAGTCTATCAGACCATTATCAGGACGAACGCCATATTGAACAGCATTGAACCATTTACCAGACAGATTAGGCGCTGATCCATGTGTCAGATGCCCACCAGCCGCAAGCGACATACCCAGAATCGTATCACCCGGCTTAAGCAATGCCAGAAACACGCCCTGATTGGCCTGTGCGCCTGAATGTGGCTGAACATTAACCCACTCACAATTAAATAGCTTTTTGGCACGGTCAATGGCGAGTTGTTCTACAACGTCCACATGCTCACATCCACCATAATAGCGGCGACCGGGATAGCCTTCGGCATATTTATTAGTAAGAACAGACCCTTGTGCTTCTAGTACAGCACGGCTAACGATATTTTCAGATGCGATCAGCTCAATACCATCGCGCTGGCGTGTCAGTTCATGATCAATAGCGGTGAATAGATCACTATCAGTATCCACCATAGACGCGCTAAAAAAATCTTTCATGTTATTCATTTCGATCTCCAGACATTTTAAAAGGAATAAAATAGTAAATTATATTCGCTTCTGTTCATTACACTTGTATTCATTATTGAGGCAATTGTGATAGCTTTTCCACTCTATCTGAATGGCGGCCAGCCTCAAACTTTGTGGCCAGAAAAGCATCAACAGCGGCAAGCGCTGTTGTCACCCCGATTAATCTCTCACCTAATGCCATTACATTAGCATCATTATGTTGTCTAGCAAGTTTAGCAGTTGTGACATCGTGGCACAGTGCGGCTCTTACCCATGGAAAGCGGTTAGCGGCAATGGAAATGCCAATACCGGAACCGCAAACCAGAATGCCGAAACTATCTGGCACTGGCTTCATATTCTGCGCCAGTATCGCCGCATAATCCGGATAATCCGCCTTACCGTCACCTGTATAGCCTAAATCATGCGGTATCATGCCATTTTCGCGCAAATGATCGATGATCGTTTCTTTAAGAATAGTGCCGGCATGGTCAGATGCCAGATATACTTCTTTCATGGCGTTTTATATCCTTATGTCAATTCAACAATCTTCAAATCAGAGATGATTATCAATCATCCGAAAACCAAGGCGAAAAAGCCGGAAACGGCCATTTGAGTAATGATATAAACTATGTGAATAAAAAAGAGCAAGAAAAGTTATTTTTTATGGTGACAATTAAAATATTATATCCTAGAGTTTTATTGTAAGGCTGAGGTTGGGGAGGAACCAAGGCATAAAAAAATATAATACTCTAGTGGTGAGGGGTTTCCCTTACCATTTTTTTTGCCCTTTTTACCGGAACACATATTCCACGCGGATATCTAGCGTTTATATGGAAAATCGGGACTAGGATTTAACCTGTGATGGAATCTATTCTGGCCAGATCGCGAAACGAAATAAAACCGGAATTAATAATCATCCACGCAACACCCCATAAAATAACGGCAACACCAGTTGTAATGGCCAGCTTCATGAGCATACGCGGTTTTTCCGGTGCTGATGGGGCGTGTCCGTCTTCTGGAACGTCCACAGGTTTAGCGCCAAATGGTAGCGTCATAAAAAACACCCACCACCACAACAGAATATAAACAACGACTCCAGATACGATATCCATCAGACTTGCTCTAGCTCAATAAGGGTTCCAGTTATATCTTTGGGATGAATAAATAAAACAGGCTTGCCATGCGCGCCTATTTTAGGGTTACCATCACCAAGAACACGCGCGCCATTGGCAAGCAAGTGATCACGCGCTTTAAAAATATCCACGACTTCAAAACAGATATGATGCATGCCGCCATCGGGATTCTGTTCTAGAAACCGGCTAATCGGGCTGGCATCGCCCAGCGGTTCCAGCAATTCAATTTTTGTGCCGCCCAGCTCGATAAAAATGACCGTCACCCCATGTTCTGGTTGCGGCAATGGGTCAGACATATTCACGCCCAGCTTCTGCCCCCATTCCTGTTTTGCCTGTTCCATATCAGGAACCGCAATGGCAATATGATTTACCTTATCCAGCATAATCAGATATCACCATCATCTAGTGCAGATACGCGCATAATATGAACATGAATAACAGGCCGGCGTTCCACCATCTGCTTGGCCAGACGGCGCAATACCCCTGACAGTTTTTCTTTAACCCTGTCATCATTCATCCGGTCTTTTTTAGACATCCCTGCCAGCTCATCCTCAATCCCTATCATGGCTTCGGCCAGATAGGTTGTGGTTTTGCCACTTTCAATAACACCGCTCTGGCTAATCATCGGGCTTGCACATAATTCCGCACGTTCACTTAATACAACCGTTGCCGATACCGTGCCATTCCATGACAATTTGCGGCGGCTAGACATGGCATCGTTATATAACGGAACAAGCTCACCGCCGTCTAATGTCATCAAGCCTGTTTCCGCCTCACCCTTTACCCCTGCTCCGTCCCTGTTGAGACAGATCACATGACCATTTTCGGGAATAATGACATTTGGCACCTGACATTGCCGCGCCAGTTTAGCATGTGCTGCCACATGCCGTGATGTTCCATGCACGGGAATAGCAATCTCAGGCCGGATTTTCTGATACATCAGCGTCATATCATCTCTGGCTGGATGGCCGGATACATGAATAGGCGCATCGTCTGCGGTAATCACTTTAATCCCGCGAGAAATCAGATTATCCTGAACTCTCTGGATAGCTACTTCATTCCCCGGAATTTCGCGTGAAGAAAATAGCGCGGTATCACCCGCTTGAAGCGATACCATATGATGTGAGCCATTGGCCACGCGTGTCATGGCTGACCGTGGTTCGCCTTGTGAGCCACTACAAATCAGCAGAATATTTTCACGGGGGATTAATCCGAACTCTTCCATTGGGATCATATCCGGCCAGTCTTGCAAATACCCGCAAGACCACGCCGCTTCATATGCCCTGTTTAATGCCCGCCCGATTAGCATGGGGCTTCTGTCTGCTTCGCGCGCGGCTTCTATTAGTGAATTCAACCGCGCCACATTACTGGCAAAACAAGTTACCGCTACGCGGCCTTTCTGTTCTTTGATAACATTAATCAAACCTTGCCGTGCCACCGCTTCGCTTTCGGTCGAACCTTCAACCATCGCATTGGTCGAATCACCTATCATGGCCAGCACACCGCTTTCGCCTAGCGCATCCAGACGGGCTATATCTGACAGATGCCCTAATTGCGGATCATTATCAAATTTCCAGTCACCCGTATGAAAAATGCGCTCACCAGCTACATTTATGATCAATCCGGCCGGATCAGGGATGGAATGGGTCAATGCCACCATTTCCACTTCGAATGTGCCTATTTTCTGTTTCTGGTTATATTCCAGCACGCGCAAAGGAATAGACAGATCAGGACAGCGTTCTTTCAATTTTTGCCGCAATAATGCTAGCGTGAATGGCGTGCCATATATCGGGCATTTGATTTTTTCCCATAAATAAGGAATAGCCCCCAGATGATCTTCGTGGCCATGCGTGACCACCAATGCTTTCAGTTTATCCAGCTTATCATCCAGAAACCGCAAATCAGGCAGAACAACATCAACGCCGGGCATGTTTTCATCAGGAAAATTAATCCCCAAATCTACCATGATCCACTGATCATCATAGTGATAGAGATTAGCATTCATGCCTATCTCGCCAGAGCCACCTAATGGCACAAAAAGAATATCAGATGATTTCCAGTTCATATTCAGACCTGTTGTCTTTCAAAAATGATGGCCAGCCCTTTAAGAGTAAGGATCGGATCGTATGTATCTATAACCGGACTAGCATCACAAAAGATAGCCCCTAACCCGCCGGTGGCAACAACGGTCACCTGATCTTCTTTCACATCAGCCTTAATGCGGGTAACAATCCCCTCAAACAGGCTGATATAACCAAAGAATAATCCGCTATTCATCGCCTCAATCGTTGATTTACCGATAATCGGCAAATTCTTATGCCAATGCGCCGGATCAATCAGCGGCAATCTGGCCGCCGCCTGATAAAGCGCATCAATAGACAGATTAACGCCGGGAGAAATCGCACCGCCGCAATATTCACCCTCAGCAGAAATGTAATCAAACGTGGTGGCTGTACCAAAATCAATAACAATCGATGGACAGTCATAAAGCGTGCTAACCGCGGCCGCATTGGCAATCCGGTCTGCGCCTGCCTGTTCCGGTTTATCAATGGCAATGCTAACCCCGTGGCTAAACTGATCCGAAGCCAGAACATAGCTAGGCACATCCAGATACCGATCAGCAAATCGCCGTAACGCAGGCAATGTTTCGGGGACAACCGTTGATATGATCACGCCAGTGATATCAGCAAGCGCATGATTATGATTGCCCAGATGAAAAGCCAGCCATGAGGCATAATCATCTGCCGTAAACGCCGGATCAGTAGCTTTCCGCCAGTTAAGAAACTGATCTTCGTCCTGTCTTAATCCGAATACGATATTGGTGTTTCCACCATCTATGACGAGAAGCATAATAAATCCATCTAGATCACATCTAAAATATGTCAGCTTTTATTAATAGGGTCATCCATCTGTTTTACCGGACGCGCCCTGATAACATCACCTGCTGATATTGATAGCATGCCATCTGTATCTGTTTCCAGTCGCATTGTTCCATCAGGATGAATTCCCCTAAACCGGCCATGGGTAGGTTTTCCTGTTTCATGAGCGAGAATAATGTTCTCATTCAGAAACGCGGCATATTCTGTCCACGGCTTGATTAACGGCTCAAGCCCTGCCTGATCCCAGTTTGCCAGATGATGTTGCAAATGCGTCAACAGCTGATCCCGGAAATCATCCATGAAAACCGGTTGTAAGATATGATCCGTCAATGCCGTGGCAGGCCAGCTATCAGCATCTACATCCGGTGCGGTGACCAAATTAACGCCAATGCCGATAATCACCACGCCTTTATAGACTTCCAGTAAAACGCCAGCGATTTTTTTGCCATCTACCAGAACATCATTCGGCCATTTCAAACGAAGATGCGCGGTATTGATCAGCGGTGCAAAGGTATCTGCCAAAGCCAGCCCGGCAACAAGCGATAAACCCGGCCAATCCATCTGTGGGCGGGATGGTTGAACAATCACCGAAACATATAAATTGCCTTTAGGCGATTGCCAAACGCGGCCATGTCGCCCTCGCCCCCGGGTTTGGATAAGCGCTTGAAATACCGTACCCGATACCGCGCCATCATCAATAGCTGACCGCGCCAGATCAGACGTGCTGGTTGTCTGTTCTATGACCGAAACCGACAGATTGGTGATCACATCAGCCCGCCACAAAGACGACAAACGGCACAGCCGCAGTAATCTGTTCACGCAGAATACCAAGCCCAAACAGGAATACAGCCATCACCACAGCCGCCCCAAGTGCTATCATGGTATTGCTACGGGGGATATGATTATCAATGGTAATGACCTGATCATCTACATACATCACCTTGATAATACGAATGTAGTAAAAGGCGCCGATAACCGAAGCCAGAACACCAATAATAGCCAGCATGACATGACCGGATGCAATCGCCGCAGAAAACACATACCATTTGCCGAAAAATCCACCCATTGGCGGTATTCCCGCCATGGAAAACATCAATACCATCATGGCTAATGCATAAACCGGATGCGTTTTTGAAAATCCGGCTAAATCTTCGATACGGGTTAATGGTCGGCCTTCTTGTTTCAAAGACAGAATGATAGCAAACACACCAATAGATGAAATGACATAGATAGTCATATAAAGCATGACCGCCCCGATGCCCAGATCACTGGCCGCGGCAACACCGACCAGCGCATAACCCATATGCGCAATCGACGAATAGGCCATCAGGCGTTTGATATCGGTTTGCATAATGGCCCCACCGGCACCAATCAGCATAGATAGAACAGCAATAATCATTACAATCTGTTGCCAGCTATCGCTAGCATCCGCAAGCACCCCATATGTAAAGCGTAAGAACAATGTCATAGCCGCCAGTTTGGGCACAACCGCAAAGAATGCGGTGACAATGGAAGGTGAGCCTTCGTAGACATCCGGCGTCCACATATGAAATGGCGCGGCCGAAATCTTGAAAGCCAGACCGGAAATCAAGAACACCATACCAATAACAGCACCGGGGCTAACATCATTTTCAAGCGCAATTTTAATCCCGTCATAGCTGGTATGACCAGTAAAGCCATAAAGCAGTGATGCGCCATAAAGCAGAAGCCCGGATGACAACGCACCAAGCAGAAAATATTTTAATCCTGCTTCGGATGAACGTAAAGATTCACGCCGGATAGCGGCAATCACATAAAGCGGCAGGGATTGTAATTCCAGCCCCATATAAAGCACGATAATGTCATTGGCGGATACCATCAGCATCATACCGACAACGGATAAAAGCATCAGCAATGGCAATTCCGGACGATCAATCTGATCCTGCTTCAGCTCACGCTTGGCCATCAGCAAAATGCCCATAGCACCCAGCAGAATAATCACCTTCATATAAACCATAAAGGATGAGGTGAAAAACTGACCGTTGAAGGCATATGCAGGCGTGCTTCCATTATAAATGGTGAGAAAAATAGCAATGGCAAAACTGATCAGGGTTAATCGCCGCACCAGTTTTGATGCTTTTTCCTGTGGGGCAACAAACGCCGACACAAGCACCAGACCAAGCGAGGCAAGCGCCAGAAATATTTCCGCAGTAGCCGGTTGCAGATTAAGTAAATCCATCATCTATTCTCCGATGCCGGTGATGGCTATCTGGCTATTGCCTGACAATTCCATGCTAGCTAAATCCATTTGATCAAGAACAGTCATAATAGACACATCCATGATTTCCAATATTCCGGAAGGGAATATTCCATACCAGATGACTAAAATTGTTAACGGTACAAAAATAAATATCTCACGCTGGTTTAATGGCTTGAGGGATAAAATCTCATCCTTTTCGGCACGGCCAAATACCACACGCCGATACAGCCACAGCATATAGGTAGCACCCAGAACAATGCCGGTAGCGGTAAATATGGCCACCAGAATATTCGCCTGCCATGCTCCGACCATAACCAGAAACTCACCAACAAAACCGGTCGTTCCGGGTAAACCCACAGACCCCAGCATCATAATCATGAAAAACACGGCATAGCGCGGCATAGCGTCCGCCACCCCGCCATAGGCATCAATATCACGCGTATGCAGACGATCATAAACCACACCAACCGCAAAGAATAACGCGGCAGAAATCAACCCGTGGCTTATCATCTGGAACATGGCGCCAGCGACACCTTGGATGTTCAGCGAAAAAATACCAATCGTCACAAATCCCATATGCGCAACCGAAGAATAAGCGATCAGTTTTTTCATATCCTGTTGGGCAAGCGCCACCAGTGACGTATAGATAATCGCAATAATCGACAGAACAAAAATCATTGGCGCAAAGGTTACAGACGCATCAGGGAACATGGGCAGCGAAAACCGCAAGAACCCGTATCCACCCATTTTTAGCAAGACACCGGCAAGGATCATGGAACCAGCGGTTGGTGCCTCAACATGGGCATCAGGCAACCATGTATGCACCGGCCACATCGGCATCTTGACCGCGAATGATGCAAAAAAGGCCAGAAACAACCAGAACTGCACATCCGGATCAAAAGCAAAATCGGTCAGTTGCGGGATATTTGTTGTGCCAGCGGTATTATACATGACCAGAATAGCAACCAGCATCAACACCGATCCGGCCAGCGTATAAAGGAAAAACTTAAACGCCGAATACACACGCCGCGCCCCGCCCCATATGCCAATGATGATAAACATCGGGATTAGCACTGCTTCAAAAAACAGATAGAACACGACCAGATCAAGTGCCGCAAATGTCCCGATCATCAAGGTTTCCAGCGCAAGAAAAGCAATCATATATTCTCGCACGCGATGCTGAACCGATTGCCAGCTAGCCAGAATAGCAAGTGGCGTCAAAAACGCGGACAGAACAATAAACGGCATGGATATGCCATCCACCCCCATCATAAATCCGATACCGTCCGCGGCCAGCCACTCGCCTTTATCCACAAATTGATACCCCGCATAAGTCGGATCAAAATTGATCAGCAGGATAAGTGATAACAAAAAGGTAAATCCGGACACCCATAACGCCACATTGCGCGCATTACGGCTGACGACATCTTCGTCACCACGAATAAGCAGTAAAAACACAACACCAATAAGCGGCAGAAATGTCAGAACCGTTAATACAGGCCAAGTTGTAGTTTCCATTTATTTTCTCCTTCGGCCTATAAGCTGCGAATATACCATGCCAAGAGCGCAATCACGCCGATTAGCATGGCAAAGGCATAATGGAAAACATAACCCGACTGCATCCGGCTACAAAAAGCGGAAAACCGGTTTACCGTGTTTGAAATCCCATCAGGGCCAAATCCATCAATAGTATCTTTATCACCGCGTATCCATAACACGCGGCCAATCTCAACCGCTGGACGGACAAATACCGCGTCATAAATCTCATCAAAATACCATTTGCGATAAAACAGCTGATGGATCGGACGGAACAGACGGGCAATACCGCCAGCAACCGATGGCATCATGCCGTAAATGATAATCGCCAGCCCGATACCGGCTAGGCTGATAAATAGCGGCAATAGCTTGACCCATTTTGGCACATGATGCGCGTCATCCATGATGTTATTAGCTGGATCAATAAATATTGACTGTCTCCAGAAATCATACCAGTGATGGCCAACAAACAGCTCATAGAACATCCAGCCTGATAGCACCGCACCAATGGCCAGAATGAATAATGGTATGGTCATAACCAGCGGGCTTTCATGAATATGTGACATAACTTCAGCGCTTGCCCGCGGCTTACCGTGGAACGTCATCATCAGAAGCCGCCATGAATAAAACGCCGTCAGGAATGCCGCCGCAATGCCCATAACCCATGCAAAATTGCCAATTGGCGTATGCGCCGCATAAGCCGCCTCAAGGATCATATCCTTGGAATAATAACCAGCGAAAAACGGTATTCCGGCCAGCGCCAGCGACCCTATCCACATCATGGCATAGGTAAATGGAATTTTATGCCAGATACCGCCCATATTCCGCATATCCTGTTCATCAGACATGGCGTGGATAACAGAACCGGCACCTAAAAATAGCAGAGCTTTAAAAAACGCATGGGTGGTCAGATGGAACATCGCCGCCGGATACGCCGATACCCCCGCCGCAAAAAACATATAACCCAGCTGTGAGCAGGTGGAATAGGCAATAACGCGTTTGATATCAAACTGCGTCAAACCAATGGTGGCGGCAAAAATAGCGGTCAATGCACCAACAACCGTAATCACATCTCTAGTAAATGGCGCATATTCCAGCATAGGTGACAACCGGCAAACCAAAAAGACACCAGCGGTTACCATCGTTGCCGCATGGATCAATGCCGATACCGGAGTCGGGCCTTCCATCGCATCGGGAAGCCATGTATGCAAACCCAATTGTGCGGATTTACCCATAGCACCAATGAACAGCAGGATGCCTGCTACTTCTAGCGCCGGCATGGCATAGCCCAGAATAGTGATCTGGCTATTCACCAAATCCGGCACGGATTGAAATATCACATCCAGCTGAACCGACCCTGTCAGATGGAACAAGGCAAAGATACCCAGCGCAAAGCCAAAATCGCCAACACGGTTAACCACAAACGCTTTCATAGCGGCTTGATGCGCGGATGGCCGTTGATACCAGAAACCGATCAGAAGATATGAGGCCACGCCAACACCTTCCCAGCCGAAAAATAACTGCACCAGATTATCAGCCGTAACCAGCATCAGCATGGCAAAGGTAAACAATCCCAGATACGCCATAAAGCGCGGCTTTGATTTATCATGTGACATATAGCCAACAGAATAGACATGCACCATGGCCGACACCGTGGTCACCACAATCACCATCACCGCCGTCAGCGTATCAAAGCGCAACGCCCAGTCGACCTGAAAACTGCCCACATTGATCCAGCTAGCCAGAAAGACTGTCTGATCAATGCCGGGGATAGCCATAGTGATAAAGACAACCCACCCCAGCATAGCCGATAACAACACACCGGTAAGGCTAAACACATAGCCAAGCGTATCGTTTTTCATGAGCGAGGCTATGCCCGCACCGATTGCACCCAATAATGGCAAAAAGACAATGGCACTGATCATTTGGGTTAGCCTTTCATCATATTAATGTCTTCGACCGCGATGCTGCCGCGGTTGCGGAAATACACAACCAGAATAGCCAGCCCGATAGCCGCTTCTGCGGCGGCAACAGTCAGAATGAACATGGCAAAGATTTGCCCAGTGATATGCCCGTGGAAAGATGAGAACGCGGCCAGATTAATATTCACAGCCAGTAACATCAGCTCAATGCACATCAGGATAATGATCACATTTTTCCGGTTGAGAAAAATACCAACCGCCCCGAATGTGAACAATATGGCCGCAAC
>JABIWM010000164.1 GCA_018701255.1 Alphaproteobacteria bacterium
GTTGCCAGCACTTCTTCGGCGCGGGCAATGACTATTGGCGGCACGCCAGCCAGACGCGCCACATGAATACCATAAGACCGGTCTGCCGCGCCTGCGCCTACTTCATGCAGAAAAACAATATCACCCTGCCATTCGCGCACTTTCATCGCGTGACATGTTAGACTGTTCAATCTGTCTTCTAGTGCTGATAATTCATGATAATGGGTAGCAAATAACACTCTGGCACCAATGACATCATGCAAATGTTCTACCACCGCCCAGGCCAGCGATAATCCGTCATAGGTTGCTGTACCGCGACCTATTTCATCCAATATGACTAATGATTGATTTGTTGACCGGTTCAGAATAGCGGCGGTTTCTACCATTTCCACCATAAAAGTCGACCGCCCGGATGCCAGATCATCAGACGCCCCGACACGGCAAAACACGCGATCAGCCATGCCAATAATGGCCGCGCTTGCCGGAACATAAAACCCTGCCTGTGCCATGATAGTGATCAACGCATTCTGGCGAAGAAAGGTCGATTTACCAGCCATATTGGGGCCTGTTAATAACCAGATGCGATCATCCGGCGTAAATTGACAGGAATTGACCACAAACGGATGATCCTGAGCAGTGGCAAGCATCTGTTCAACAACCGGATGCCGGCCATCAACAATATGCAGCCCGATATCATCGCGCATCTCTGGGCGGCAATATCGCCATGTTTCGGCCAGCCTTGCCATTGCGGTTGCCACATCCAGCTGGGCGGCGGCATTAGCGACGGCAATAATGCTGTCTTGTTCTGCCATCACCTGTTCAACCAGACGCTCAAACCAGCCCAGTTCCAGTGCCACCGCCTGATCAGCGGCTTTTGACATGGCGGTTTCCAGTTCAGCTAGCTCAACGGTTGAAAACCGGACAGCTTGCGCGGTTGTCTGGCGATGAATAAAAATAGAATCCGGTTGGGACAGCAATTTATCAGCGTGATTGCTCCGGACATCGATATGATATCCCAGAACATTATTATGTTTGATCTTAAGGCTGGTAATACCGGTATCGCCGCAATAGCGTTGTTGCAGAGCGGCAATTAATCGCCGCGATTCATCACGCAAGGTGAATAGCTCATCCAGCACCGTATCATAACCTTTACGGATAAAACCGCCATCACGGGCAAGCATGGGCAGTTCTTCGGTTAACGCCTCAGTGATCAGATGAACCAGCTGTGCTGATCCGGATAAATGGTCTTTTAGGGCGGTTAGCTGATCATCGGCCAGCCCGCTTGTTGTTCGTTGACCAATGGCATTGGCCATTATTCCGGCAGCGGCAATGCCATGTGCCATAGCCGCCAGATCACGCGGGCCGCCATGCCCCAGCCCCAGCCGGCTTAACGCCCGTTCCAGATCAGGCATGGATTTCAACGCCTGTTTGATGTGATCAGCCATGGCCGTATCGGCCAGCATGGCTTCGATCAGATCATGCCTTGCCGTAATTTGCGGTTTATGTTTGAGCGGGCCAACCAGCCGTGATGCCAGAAGCCGCGCGCCAGCGGCCGTGACGGTTTTATCAATTACCGCCAGCAATGAGCCTTTTCTGTCCCCGCTTAATGTCCGCGTTAATTCCAGTGACCGCCGTGTTGCCGGATCAATTTCCAGAAAATGATCGCGGCTGATCTGTTCTACCGGCTTCAGATGCAGATTCCGGCCTTTTTGAGTATCATCCAGATAGGCAATTAATCCGCCAAGTGCCGCCAGCTCACCACGCGACAGATTGGCCATGCCATCCAGAGTGGCAACCTTATAGAGTGATTCCAGTTTTTTGCGGCCACCTTGGCTGTCAAAATATCGCGCTGGACGGGTGCTGATACAGCTATCAATATGGGTCAGATTCTGTTCCAGATCAGCTTGGCTATCGCTAATAACAATTTCGGCAGGTTTCCATCTGGCCAGCGCATCATCGCGTTGTGACGGCGGCATGGTTTCCACCATGATATCACCAGTGCTGAGATCAACCGCCGCTAGCGATAAAGCATCACCATGATGAAATAGGGTAATCAGATAGTTGTTTTCCCGTGGCGGCAAAAAGCTGTCTTCGAGTAGCGTCCCCGGCGTAACGATACGCACAACATCCCGCCGCAAAGGGCCTTTGGATTTTCTGGCTTTGGCCTGTTCGGGGGTTTCGGCCTGCTCACAAATAGCCACGCGGAAACCCTGTTTGATTAACCGCGTCATATAGGTGTCTGCGGCATGAAACGGTACGCCGCACATGGGGATATCATGCCCATCTGCCTTACCGCGCTTGGTTAATGTGATATCAAGTGCTTGTGCGGCAATTTCCGCATCATCAAAAAACAGCTCATAAAAATCACCCATGCGGTAAAATAGTAAACTATCCGCATGATTGGCTTTTACTTCTAGAAACTGCCGAATGACCGGTGTTAAGCCGGGGGTATCCGGCGACGGTCGCGGCGGTTTTTTGTGTTCTGCTGGCAATGTGTTGTCCGGCATGGTGTTAGCTCTTTTTCTGATGACGGATCATATCCATATCTTAAAGCAAGCATGACAGAAAAACAGCATCATTCCAAAAAATTATCCAAAAAAATCTGCCGGCATGGCTGGTTTTGCAATTTCAATCAAATCAGCTTGTGGTCTGGCACCAATATGGCCGATTGCTTCGCTTGCGGTAATCGTTGCCAGTTTAATCGCCATATCCAGATCAGCCCCGTTATGACGAGCATAAAGATATCCGGATGCGTAAAGATCACCGGCACCGGTTGTATCCATCACTGCGATATCCCGATCAGGCATTATTGAAACCAGATCATTACCCGCAAACGCGATTGATCCGTTTTCCCCGTCAGTAATAGCCGCCTCAGCCACCAGTTGCCGCATCTGGCGAATGGCGTTGTCTTTATCTGTTTGAAACATGAGTTCTGCTTCTTCGGAATTGCAAAGCACCATATCACAATGATCCTTGATGAATTGATGCATTGCCGGTCTATGACGTTCCACACACCAGCCATCTGACAGTGAAACAGAAATTCTGGTTCCGGCTTCACGGGCAACAGTAGCAATTTTATCCCAACAGGCCGGGCCATCAGGGGCATCATATAAATAGCCTTCGATATAGACGATATCCGCCACCGCAATGGCATCTGCGTTCATGTCTTCGGGTTTAAGGGCAATGGAAGCCCCCAGATAAGTGTTCATTGTCCGCTTTTTATCCGGCGTGACCAGTATATAGGAACAAGCCGTTTGCAAATCCGGCTGAGCCGCAAGCAACGCCTCAACCCCGACGGCTTCAATGTCATGGCGGAATATACGCGCCAGCATATCCGCGCCAACTTTGCCAATAAAACCAGCATGCCCGCCCAGTAACGAAATACCAACCGCCGTATTTGCCGCAGACCCGCCTGATACCTCTGTTGCTGGACCAATGGCTTCATACAGCGTAGTAGCCCGATCTGCATCAATCAGATTCATGGCATTTTTCATCATGCCCTGTTCGGTAATAAACTGATCTGTTGCTTTTGCGATAACATCAACAATAGCATTGCCAACCGTGACAATACTGGCGTGATTATTTACACTTTCTGACATGTTTCTTCCTTTATTTTCAAAAACGATGAAGCTTAATATTGTATTATTTATTATGCCAATATAATTTGATTAGATGAGTGCTAACATAACCATCAGGCTGAGCATAGCCGCAAGTGTCATAGGATGTCTGATTTCTGGCTGTCAGCCTGTGATAGAACAATATTCTCTATCTGGTAATGTCAATATACCGACAGATGACCAAGTGCCTGATTTAAGCACGGCGGTGCCATTACACAGCCCCACCGACACCAGCGCTAATGGTTCACCCGACATGCCAAGTCATGTTGCCGCCGAAGTGCCGCAAGCATCATTGACCACGATTGAAACCGCCAGCATAGCTTTACCCGCCGCACCAGCCAAACCGGTATTCTATCCGGCTAATATCATGGGCTGGCAAAAGCAAGAGCTGATTAACGTGCTGGGAAATGCCGATTATATCCGCCGTGACGGGGCAGGTGAAGTGCATCAATATAAACTGGAAACATGTATTGTTGATTTTACGCTTTATCCGGTTAATGGCAGGGTTGAGATTATTGCATGGCATGGGCGAAGCCGTATCCAGCATAATAATATCAATGCCGATGCCTGCTATCAGGACCTAGCCCATCGTAAAGCTGGCCAATAGGCCATTAATCTGGCAATTCCGTTTTATCTTTGTAACGGCATAAATCGCTGATGATGCAATCCGGACAACGTGGCTTTCTGGCAACACAGCAATACCGGCCATGCAGAATAAGCCAGTGATGCGCGTCTTTCAGGGCAGATTCCGGTACTTTTTTGAGCAATCCTTTTTCTACCTCAAGCGGGGTTTTCCCCGGTGCCATGCCTGTTCGATTGCCAAGCCGGAAAATATGCGTATCCACCGCAATAGTCGGATGACCAAACGCTTCGTTCAGCACCACATTTGCGGTTTTCCGCCCTACACCGGGCAACGCTTCTAGCGCGTCCCTGTCTTCGGGGACAATACCATCATGATCACGAATTAATAATTCTGCCATCGCGATCAGATTTTTGGCTTTGCTATTAAACAGACCAATCGTTTTGATATGACCGATTAATCCATCCAGCCCCAGATTCAACATATCCGCCGGCGTTGACACAATTTCAAAGAGCAATTTTGTTGCTTTGTTAACGCCAACATCCGTGGCTTGTGCTGATAAGGCCACGGCGACAAGCAATGTATATGGATTGGTAAAATGCAATTCTGTGGCGGCTTCCGGCATGGTTTTGGCAAAACGCTCAAAGCTTTCGGCTATGGCTTTGCGTGTCATTGCCGGTGATGGTTTTTTTTGATCTTTTGCTGGCATATCAGACCCCTGTTTTGTTGCAAAAGCGGCAATCTGCCACCATAAATACGATCTGGCTGGATTGACCCTGCGATGTTGCACCCTATCATATTTTGTATGGATAAGGGAGATGCAGAACACATGACATCCGAACATAAGCCCATCATGCTGTGGCCATATTGCAGCCTAAGCCGGAAAGGTGCGGCTATCTTGCTAATCGTGCTGGGGTTTGCCGGATTATCGCTATCCATGGTGTTTTATTTGCTGGGGGCATGGCCGGTTATCGGTTTTTTTGGTGTTGAATTCGGATTGTTATTCCTGTTTTTTCATCTGCATCACCGATCAACAGAAAAACGCTATGAACGCATTACCAAGGCAAAGCCACTGCTACGGATTGAACGTTCAGATGCTAAAGGCCGGATCAGCACAGAAGAAATGCCGTTAGCATGGTTGCATGTCCGTCTGGAAACCGAAGATATGAAAACATGGCCAGATAAGGATAAGCATCTGATTGAACGCCATCGGCTATATCTAACCGGTCATGGCAAAACCATTGAGATTGGCGATTTTCTGCCCTATCAGGAAAAACCGGAACTAGCCAGAGCCATTACCAGTCTGATTGATGAGCCAGCACCGGAACCGGTTAATCCGCCAGAACATCATCCATAGCATATAAACCGGCTTTTTGCTGTGCTATCCAGCTTGCCGCCCGTAACGCGCCTCTGCCAAAAATTACTCTATCCGTGGCGCGATGGGTTAGCTCAAGACGTTCGGATTGCCCATAGAAAATGACACTATGTTCACCGGCAACATCACCGCCGCGCATCACGGCAAAACCGATATCGCCATCTTGTCTTGCGCCAGTGCGATCAAGTGACATCACCGCATCAAGATCAACATTACGCCCCTTGGCGGCCGCCTGACCAAGTGCCAATGCCGTTCCGGAAGGCGCATCAATTTTATGTTTATGATGGCTTTCAACAATTTCAATATCCCAGTCATCAACCAGTTTTGCGGCCACCTGTTCAACCAGACGGCCAAGCAATGTCACCCCGACAGAGGTATTTGCACACCAGACAACCGGAATATCTGCGGCTAAATGCGAGAGCTGTTTCCCGTCTTCTGCGCTTAATCCAGTTGTGCCAACAACCATAGCTACATGATGACTGGCCGCCATAGCCGCCAGCGAAAGCGTGGCCGCAGGCGTTGTAAAATCAATAATCACATCCGGTTTGGCGGCAAATAAAGCCGCCGCATCATCAGCCACAACCACCCCCGAAGCCGGAAGCTGGTTCATTGTTCCAATATCCTGCCCCAGCATGGGTGAACCGGGCCGATCCGATGCGGCAACAATCACGCATCTGTCATCTGCCGCTGCCAGTGTTGTGATCATGCGTCCCATACGGCCAGCCGCCCCCGGTAGCGCAATACGAAGTGGTGCAGTCATACAAAAGCTCCTGTCAGCTTATGGTTTTCCCAATAGCCTTTATCAAGTGAGGCATGCGCTCATCATAACGTCAGGGGAAAAGCGAAAGCAATGTGAAATGCGGGGTTTAGTTTTCGCCAAACATCTTTTTGATCCGTTTCACGAATGAATCGGATTCCGGATTCTGATTTTTGCCGGCGCTTTCAAACTCTTTTAAAAGCTCTTTTTGACGTTTGGTCAGATTGATAGGGGTTTCCACCTGAATATCAACATACATATCACCGCGGCCACGACCCTGCAATCCGGGCATACCCTTGCCGCGTAACCGCAATCGGTGGCCGGATTGGGTGCCTTCATCCAGCGTGATCCGTGCCATTTTCCCGTCAAGATTTGGAATATCAACCGTTCCGCCCAGAATAGCTTTAGTCATAGGTACCGGCATCGTCATAAACAGATTATTGCCTTCGCGAATAAACAGCGAATGATCTCTTACATTGATAAATATGTATAAATCACCAGCAGGCCCGCCGCGAAGTCCGGCTTCGCCTTCGCCAGATAATCTAATTCTGGTGCCCGTATCAACGCCTTTCGGGATATTGACGTTTAAGCTTTTATTTTTCTGGATACGCCCCTGACCACCACATGATGAACATGGCTTGGAAATCGTCTCGCCCTGACCCTGACAACTTGGACAGGTTCGCTCGACTGAGAAAAAGCCCTGCTGGGCTCTGACCTTGCCATGCCCGCCACAAGCGTTACATGTTACCGGCTTGCTACCCTTTGCGGCACCGCTACCTTCACAAGTATCACATGTGGCCGGAACCGGAATACTGATTTTCTGGGTATCACCATCAAATGCCTGTTCCAGATTAATTTCCAGATCATAGCGTAAATCGGCGCCTTTCCGGCTTTGCTGGCCACCACGACCACCGCGGCCACGGCGACCGCCCATAAACTCGGAAAACATTTCATCAAAAATATCACTGAAACCGCCGCCGCCGCCGCCAAACCCGCCAGCACCGCCGCCACCGCCCTGACCATCAAACGCGGCATGACCAAATTGATCATAGGCGGCGCGTTTCTGATCATCTTTCAGCACATCATAGGCTTCTGTTGCTTCGCGGAATTTATCTTCGGCTTTATCATCGTCCGGATTGCGATCCGGATGGTATTTCATGGCTAGTTTGCGGTAAGCGGATTTAACGGCTGAAGCATCAGCGTCTTTCTTGACACCCAGCACTTCATAAAAATCTCTTTTAGCCATGAAAAAACCCTTTGTCTTAAACCAAAACCATCCTGCCTGTTTTTGAAAATACAGACGGGATGGTTATATTGGTTATTTGGATATTAGGATGCTGATTTTTTGTCATCCGTGTCATCGACCTCGGTAAACTCGGCATCAACAACCCCGTCTTCGGATGGAGAAGCATCTGCCGCATCATCAGACCCGTCATCGGCATCATCTTGCTGTGCATAGGCTATTTCGCCCAATTTCATCATCTGGGCGCTTAATGCCTGCGATTTTTCACCAATGACATCACTATCTTCGTCATCATCCAGTGCCGTTCTGAGTTCGGCAACCGCATCTGTTGTTGCTGTTTTCAGATCATCATCAACCTTATCATCCAGATCGGACAGGGTTTTTTCTGCCCCATGGATAAGCGATTCTGCCTGATTGCGTGCTTCGATTTTTTCCTTACGCTTTTTATCGTCTTCGGCATTGGCTTCTGCATCTTGAACCATCTGTTCAATATCAGCATCACTCAACCCGCCTGAGGCCTGAATTTTGATTTGCTGTTCTTTGCCTGTTGCCGTGTCCTTAGCGCTGACATTTACGATACCATTAGCATCAATATCAAATGTCACTTCAATTTGCGGCACTCCACGCGGCGCGGCAGGGATACCGACCAGATCAAACTGCCCCAGCATTTTGTTATCAGCGGCAATTTCACGTTCCCCCTGAGAGACTCTGATAGTAACCGCTGTCTGGTTATCGTCTGCGGTAGAAAAGGTCTGGCTTTTCTTGGTTGGAATAGTGGTATTCCGGTCAATCAAGCGCGTAAACACACCACCAAGCGTTTCAATGCCTAATGATAATGGCGTGACATCAAGCAATAGCACGTCTTTGACATCGCCTTTGAGGACACCGCCCTGAATAGCGGCACCAGCGGCTACGACTTCATCCGGATTGACACCGCGATGCGGCTCAGCACCAAAAAATTCAGTCACTTTTTCCATGATCTTTGGCATTCTGGTCATGCCGCCGACAAGAATAACTTCATCAATATCGCTGGCTTTCAGACCGGCATCTTTGAGCGCGACCTTACATGGCTGAAGCGAACGTTCCACCAGATCATCAACAAGACTTTCTAATGTTGCCCGTGTCATTTTGACATTCAAATGCTTGGGGCCCGATTGATCAGCTGTAATAAACGGCAGATTGACTTCTGTCTGGGTGCTACTGGACAGCTCAATCTTTGCTTTTTCAGCCGCTTCTTTCATCCGCTGAAGCGCCAGTTTATCAGACCGCAGATCAATGCCATTGTCTTTCTGGAACTCATCAGCGATATGATCGATAATGCGTTGATCAAAATCTTCACCGCCAAGGAAAGTATCACCATTTGTGGACTTTACCTCAAACACGCCATCGCCGACTTCGAGGATAGATACGTCAAACGTACCGCCACCCAGATCATAAACGGCAATGATGCCGGATTCTTTTTTATCCAGACCATAGGCTAGCGCGGCGGCAGTAGGCTCATTGATAATCCGCAAGACATCAAGACCGGCAATTTTGCCCGCATCTTTGGTTGCCTGTCGCTGGGCATCATTAAAATGCGCCGGAACAGTAATCACGGCATCGGTTACAGCCTCACCAAGATAGGCTTCTGCATCTTCTTTCAGCTTACGCAGAATGAAACTGGAAATCTGGCTAGGTGAGTATGTTTCGTCATTTACTTCAACCCAGCTATCACCATTTTCTGCCTTGACGGTTTTATATGGAACCAGCTTGGCGAATTTTTTTGCCGCGGCATCGTTATGCCTGCGTCCAATCATCCGCTTAATAGCAAATAACGTGTTTTCCGAATTGGTCACTGCCTGACGTTTTGCTGGCTGACCAACAAGCCGTTCCCCATTATCAACAAATGCCACCATAGAAGGCGTTGTTCTTGCGCCTTCGGCATTTTCGATAATTTTTGCAGATTTTCCATCCATGACGGCAACACATGAATTTGTGGTGCCAAGGTCAATTCCAATTACTTTTCCCATGATTAGCCTCTATCTTTCTTAGGTACGTTAACCGTTTTGTTGCTGATGGTCATCCATTTGCCATATTAGCGATATAAAACGACGGTTACGGTATTGCTCATATAAGAACGGAAAATCTGATTGCAAGATTTCCCTGTTTAACAATTGCTTCCCTATTCACTGCTCTCATTGGTTTTTATCAGCAGCATTATTATCTCCACTAGCCGGATCAGCGGCTTTTGCCACACCGACCATCGCCGGACTTAATAGCCGGTCATGTAACATCCATCCGGATTGCGCGACCTGTACAACAACACCGGGTTCGGCCTCATTTGTGGGTACTTCGAACATGGCCTGATGTTTGTTATGATCGAATTTCTCACCCATCGGCATGATACGGGTAATGCCATGACGTTCAAGCACGCTGGCCATTTCCCGTGATATCATTTCCACGCCAATCACCAGATTTTTCATGGTTTCATCCAGATCATCACGCTGTTCTGGCAATGCTTCGACAGCACGCGACAAGTTTTCTACCACTGATATCAGATCACGGGCAAAACCGGTATGACCGTATTTACGGGCTTGCGCCACGTCACGTTCGGCGCGCCGGCGGGTATTGTCCGTTTCGGCGACAGCTCTTAACATTTGATCTTTTAGTTCATCCCGCTCTGCTTGCAGGGTGGAAACAGGATCAAGTATATCCTCAATGTTCAGATCAATCGTCTGTTCGGCCATCTGTTCTGCTTGTTCCCCATGGTCGGATGCGTTCTGGTCGTCAGATATGGCATCTGTTTTCGGGGTATCTGGATTCATATCTTCGTTTTTGTCTGGATTCTGATCCGGATTTTGTTCGGGCGTATCGTTAATCATGATAGTCCTCAAATTCATTAGCGTGATTAGATTGGATTCAATTCGATTGCGATTGTTATGTAGGGATAAGGGGGACACTTTCCAAGAAAAAAATGGATTTTTACATGATTAAATTAAAAAAATAGCTCAAAAGGCTTATTTTTGTGTCAAATCCGCTCAGAAAGCATCTTTGTTATTGTCGCTGACGTATGATTAACCATCGGGATAATCCGCGCATAATCCAGCCGTGTCGGGCCAATAACGCCAACCGCGCCGATAATGGACTGATGGCTATCATAATAGGGTGCTATGATGGTCGAGCAGTTTGTTTCTTTGAAAAACCGGTTTTCCGAACCAATGAAAATCTGCACGCCTTCGGCTTGTTGCATGGTGGCCAGCACATCAAGCGCGTTGCTTTGTTCTTCTAGTTGATGAAACAGCGACCGCACTTGTTCCAGCTGATCCATTGCTGTCACATTTTCCAGCAGATTTGCCTGCCCGCGCAAAATAAAATTCCCCGACTGGCCAGAATTTTTACCTGTCCAGATGGCAATGCCGCTTGCGGCTACTTTCTGGGTTAAATCATCAATAGCGGCCTGTTTCATGTCAATCAGTTCTTTTAACAGGAACGATGCGTCAGACAGGCTTTTGCCGGCCAGATGCGCGTTAATGAAATTTCCAGCCTCAATCAAAACCGATGCCGGCATGCCATCCGGCGTTTCCATAATCCGGTTTTCCACATGGCCAGTTGATGATACCAGCACCACCAGTGCTTTGTTTTTTTCAATCGGAATAAACTCAACCTGTTTAATGATTATGTCTGTTTTTGGCATAATAACCAGCGCCGCACAGCTTGTCAGACCAGATAACATAGACGACGTTTCCGATAGCGCCTCATCAAAGCTAAGCCCTTGCGCCTGACAATTTACGTCAAGCATCATGCGTTCGCTTTCGCTAATACTGCCGCCAATTTCAAGCAGACCATTAACAAATATTCTTAATCCGGATTGCGTTGGTATCCGGCCAGCGGATGTATGGGGCTGAAACAGCAATCCTGCGCTTTCCAGCTCACCCATAATAGACCGGATAGATGCGCTGGACAGCATATGATCCAGGTCCGTTGCAATCGCTTTTGATCCCACCGCTGACCCCGAAGTCAGATAGCGGTCAACAATCCGGTTAAAAATCATATGCACCCGTTCATTCATGCCCAGAATGGATTTATCTGCCATGGCGGAACTGGCATCAGGTAATGGCGGTTTTTGCAATGTCATAACATGAAAATAAAAAAGGAAATCAATTTGGTCAAGCCGTCGCCTTAAATAAACAGATATGATATGGTCGCTTCATTACTACTCATGACCATTCACAGGATGATATTATGACTTCTTCTACACGTCCATCGGGCCGCATGGCTGATCAGATGCGCCAGATTGAATTGATCGCCGGTTTTTCTGCATATGCCGAAGGCTCCTGCCTGACCAAATTTGGCAATACCCATGTTCTGGTTACGGCCAGCATAGATGAAAAGGTGCCACCATTTTTACGCAACACAGGCAAAGGCTGGGTTACCGCCGAATACGGCATGCTGCCCCGTTCAACCCATAGCCGGATGGATCGCGAAGCGGTACGCGGCAAACAATCTGGCCGTACACAGGAAATTCAACGGCTAATCGGCCGGTCATTACGCGCCGTAACCAATCTGGAATTGTTAGGCGAACGACAAATCAAAATTGATTGTGATGTTTTGCAAGCAGATGGCGGCACGCGCACCGCCGCCATTACCGGCGCATGGGTTGCATTAATGGCGGCAACCGAACGGTTGTTGCTTAATGGCCAGATTACGCGCCAGCCGGTTACCGGACAGGTCGCGGCGATATCTTGCGGGATTTTTGAAAAATCAGTTGTTCTTGATCTGGATTACGCTGAGGACAGCCAAGCCGAAACAGATGCCAATTTTGTGCTGACCGCGGATAACGGCATTGTTGAGGTTCAAGCCACAGCAGAAGCCGATCCCTATACTCAAGATGATTTAATGGCCATGCTTGATCTGGCCAAAAAGGGCGCTGGTGAATTATTCCAGCATCAACAAAAAGCACTGGATACATTAAGCTGATGACGCGGCAATTCACAGAAGACACGCTGATTGTTGCCAGCCATAATCAAGGTAAGGTGCGGGAAATCGCGGCTTTGCTGGCACCATATAAAATGACCGTGACCAGCGCCAGCGCATGTCAACTGGATGAACCGGTCGAAGACGGCGATAGCTATATTGCCAATGCCGCAATCAAGGCAAAAGCCGCCGCCATAACATCCGGCCTGCCAGCACTATCAGATGATTCCGGATTTGAAGTCATGGCGATTGATGGTGATCCGGGGCTGTATTCAGCCAGATGGGCCGGTGCTGATAAGGATTTTTCCGTAGCGATGCAACATGTTCATGATGCCATTACCGCTAGCGGCAAGACCGATACATCCTGCCGGTTTGTCTGTGCGCTGGCGTTATGCTGGCCTGATGGCGAAATAGTAACCACACAAGGGGTTATTGATGGCCATTATGTCTGGCCACCACGGGGCAATCGCGGGTTCGGATATGATCCCATGTTCATCCCCGATGGATATGACCAGAGCTTTGGCGAAGTAGACCCCGAATGGAAACATGCCGTCAGCCATCGCGCCATTGCGTTTCAGCAATTAATTGATCAGTGTTTTCAGGATACGCCGAGACAATCATGACTCAGCTAGCTGATTTTGGCGTTTATATTCACTGGCCGTTTTGCCAGAAAAAATGCCCGTATTGTGATTTTAATAGCCATGTCCGCGACACGGTTGATCATGATCGTTTTGGTGCCGCTATTATCACTGAACTGACAACAATGGCAGATCAGTTTGATATGCGCGGCCGGACAGTTCATAGCGTTTTTTTTGGTGGCGGGACACCGTCGCTGATGCCGCCAGAAATCGCTGGCCAGATTTGCACGGCCATTAAAACCGTTTTCCATCCTGCTGATGATATGGAAATCACGCTGGAAGCTAACCCCACATCGGTTGAGGCGGATAAACTGGCCGCGTTTCGGGATTGCGGAATTAACCGGTTATCTATGGGGATTCAATCGCTCAATGATGCGCATCTGGCCTTTTTGGGGCGGCAACATTCGGCAAAGGAAGCGCTGAAAGCGCTGGATAAAGCCCGCCATGTTTTTGATCGGGTATCAACAGATTTTATTTACACATTACCTGATCAGACAACGGCGGAATGGCTGGCTGAATTAGACACCATTCTTGGGCTGGGATGTGATCATTTATCGCTCTATCAGCTCACATTAGAAGAAGGAACCGCGTTTTACAGCATGGCCAAACGGGGGTTGATGCAAATGCCGGCGGATGAGATATCGCTGGATATGTTCACCAGAACACAGCACCGTTGTCAGGCGGCCGGGCTCAATGCTTATGAGATATCAAATCATGCAAAAACAGGTGAGGAAAGCCGACATAATCTGACCTATTGGCGGGCAGGTGACTGGATCGGTGCAGGCCCCGGTGCCGTTGGCCGTGTCTGGCAGGCGCATGGCCGCACCGAAACCCGTTGCCGGAAACATCCCGATGGCTGGCTGGATGATGTAACAAAAAACGGCGCAGGGATCGCCGAGCAAAATCACGAAACCAGAATAGA
>JABIWM010000025.1 GCA_018701255.1 Alphaproteobacteria bacterium
GCTGGCACTTGGGATGATGAGCATTTTGTACCTTTTGATTGGGGTTTTTTCGCCTTTATTTATGATGAAACCAAACTGTCAGACGTTCCCGCATCAATGGCTGATTTAATCGCAGCAGATCAGGATATGCGGATTGTCATACAAGACCCGCGTACTTCAACACCCGGTTTCGGGTTAATGTTATGGCTAAAAACGCTTTATGGTGATCAGGCGGCATCACAATGGCAGGCGTTATCCCCCAAAATTGTAACCGTAACTAAAGGCTGGTCAGAAGCATATGGTCTGTTTCTGGATGGTGAAGCGGATATGGTATTGTCCTATACCACCTCACCTGCTTATCACCGTGTGGCAGAAAGCCAGACACAATATCAATATGCCAACTTTAGCGAGGGGCATTATATGCAAATTGAGGTAGCGGCCATGCTGGCGTCAACGGATCAGCCGGAATTGGCGCAATCATTCCTTGATTTTCTGCTATCAGATGCGACACAGGATATTATTCCAACAACCAACTGGATGTATCCGGCGACAAAACAGATCGCATTACCAGAAGGTTTTGAGATCAATAACAAGCCATCCGGTCTGTTGCTGGCTGATGATGTTGTTGCCAGAAATCAGGAAAACTGGCTTAAAGAATGGGTAATGGCACTTAGCCAGTAATATATCCGGATAAAACAGACCAGATCAGGCATGAAGGCAGAAAGCTGAATAATGACTAATCATAGTTACATATATAATTATGCCCACGGCTTCCGGTTTCTGCCTTTATCTGGTCTTGTTATTGTTGGGGCGTTATGCGGCGGGTTTGTTCTTGCGTTATCCGCATTGTTACAAGCCGCCGCACCGCTTGATGCGCCGCAATCATTTTATGAGCTGTTAACATCGGATGCGCGAATTGGTTATGCGTTGCAATCGGCTTTATTTCAGGCGGCATTGTCTACCATAGGATCGGTTATGGTGGCTGTTCCATTAAGTGTTGTCATGGCACGGCGCTATCACTGGTTTGGCATGACATTCTTGCGGCTAATGACAGGATTGGCATTTGTTATTCCGACAACGGTAGCGGCCAGCGGCTTATTGGCGGTATGGGGGCGGCAAGGCGTCATTAACAGCATATTAATGGCAATAAGCGATATGACCCCCTTGCCATTGCTGGAATTACCGTCATTTTTCGGATTAAAAGCGGTGGTGCTGGCGCATATATTTTTTAATGCACCACTTATGATCCGCATCTTTTTGCCCCGTATCCTGTCTGTTCCCGAAAACCACTGGCGTCTGGCCAGAATGACAGGCATGACCCCGCGTGATCAATTCCGCTATATCGAATGGCCAGCGATCAGGGCGATGATAATACCCATGATGGTGCTGGTATTTCTATTTTGCTTTAGCTCTTTCTCGCTAGTATTAATGCTGGGTGGCGGGCCTGCCGTGACAACGCTGGAAGTTGAGATTTATGCCGCTATCCGTATCGCATACGATTTTCATCTGGCGGTCTTGCTCACCATGATGCAGATAGCTGTTGCGGTGATTATGCTATTGATCATGTTATGCCATCCATTGATGCGTCAAACAATGCCGCAAGCCGTAACCAGCATAAAGCCATCTTCCATTCATATTTTATCTTCGCGTTCTAACTTATTAAAAATATTAGATATTATTTGTGTTTTATTTTTATTTAGCTTATTAATCCTGCCGATTTTAGCATTGTTTTTTAAAGGATTAACTGGCGATCTGTTTATAGTGCTGGCCGAACCGGTATTCTGGCAGGCGTTACAAAACAGCCTGACTATTGCCCTCACCACAGCATGTTGTGTTTCTTTTTTAGCCATGATGCTTGCCGAAACGCGATATCAGCTTGGTTTGATCAACAGCCCTACCCGCTGGCAGATTGTGGCCAGATTATTGCTGGAATCCAGTGTCATGATTACGCTGGTTATACCGTCCATTGTGATGGGGACAGCCATGTTTATTCTGCTTCGGTCATATGCAGATATCTTTGCTATTGCGCCATATCTGGTGCTTACCGCCAATATTTTGATGGGGTTGCCTGTATCTTACCGGTTGATATCTGGTAAATGGGTATTGGCACGCCAGCAGGATCAGCATTTACGGCTTGCTTACGGAATGAATAGACGGACTAGCCTCCGTTTTCTGATCATGCCTGTTATGGGTCGGGATATCGGGCTGATTTTTGGCATGGTTGCGGCAATGTCTATGGGTGATCTGGGGGTTATTGCGCTATTTTCAAGCAGTGATTTCAAAACGCTGCCATGGCTTTTATATGAACAGGCTGGGCGATACCGGACTGACGAAGCATCCGCTACTGCCGTATTGTTGATGGGCGTTACTATTATGGTGTTTATATTGGGATCATTAACTGGCCGTTTGCTATCACGCGCACCAAGCATGGCCGCAACTCATGTGATATCACATCATGAAGCAGGATAATCA
>JABIWM010000165.1 GCA_018701255.1 Alphaproteobacteria bacterium
CAACGGCCAGAATATGACCGTCTTTTATTGCACATGCATTGGCATTCGGGTTTTCATCCGTAAAGGTGATGAAATTACCGTTAATGATGATCATATCAGCGGCCATGACAGAATCCCCCTAATGCCTATATTTAAAAAACAAAGCTGAACATATGTATTATTATTATCTAAAATGATCTATCAGTCGATCAAAAGCAATGACCCACTTATGCTGTTAATAAACTGCGCTTCCTTTGCTTAACGGACAGTCTTTGGCGAGGCCTTGCCATTTGACATGGCCGGATTCAAGCCATATGGCTTTGTCGGCAAAGCTCAATGCTGCATCTGAATTCTGATCAACAAGAATGATTGATATATTTTTTTCCCGTAATTTTTCCAATACCGCGTAACATTCGTTAATGACCTTGGGCATCAAGCCAAGAGAAATCTCATCGATTAGCATCACTTTGGGGTTGAGCATGATGGCACGGCCAAAGGCTAGCATCTGCTGTTCCCCGCCGGACAGTGATCCGGCCAGTTGATTGGCACGTTCATATAGCCGTGGAAAAATGTCATATACGTCATCAAGCCGTTGTTGTTCAGACGATCTTGGCAACACATATCCGCCTGTGATCAGATTTTCCTTAACGGTAAGATCAGGAAAAACACGCCGTCCTTCGGGAACCAGCCCGATGCCGCGCCGTGCGCGAATATGTGATGGAATATCAGTTATGTTTTCATTATCCAGAATAACATGGCCGCTTTGGGGAATCACATGGCCAGCAATAGACATGACTAAGGTTGTTTTACCGGCGCCATTTGTGCCGACAAGAGCAAGTGCTTCGCCGCCTTCTAGCGTAAATGAAGCATCATGTAATGCCGTGACAGGGCCATATCTGCTCATCATATGTTGAACATCAAGCATTATTCACTCTTTCCTAGATACGCCATCTGAACCTCGCGTTTTTCAAGAACGTCGTCGGTTGCCCCGAATGCAAGCGGGCGACCATTATTCTGAACATATAGCGTTTTGCAAATGCGCCGGACTTGCGACAAATTATGTTCGATCAGAATAACGCCGCGCCCTTTGCAAGGAAGCCCCATAATCAGATCAGCCATATCTTCGGCTTCTTTTATACTTAATCCGGCTAAAGGTTCATCAAGTAGAAGAACTTTGGGTTGGCGGGCTAACGCGCGCGCGACTTCAAGCCGTTTGAGAAAACCAAGCGGCAATTCGGCCGGATATTTATATATGGCATCTGCTAATCCCACCTCAGTCAATAAGCCATGGGCGATATCTTGTTCATGCTGACGCGACCGATGTATCATGGCTTTGATCGGTGAAAGCAATTTGTTGCCGCCAGCGGCTAGGGCAACATTATCAAGTAAGGTCATATCCTTTAATGGCTTGATAATTTGCTGTGCTAAAGCCATTCCAAGATTGATCCGATCAACAAGTCGGCGGTTAGAAATATCCTGCCCATCCAGAATAATCTGACCAGAGGATGGCGTTAACATGCCAATGATAGCACGCATCAATGTTGTTTTTCCGGCACCATTAGGGCCGATAAAGCCTAACAGCTGATTGTCTTCCAATGCTAATCTGGCGCCATCCACGGCATTAAGCCCGCCAAAGGTGACGGTAACATTCTTAACGTCAAGCAATAGCGGTGATGTCTTCGCGGCTGTCATGCCTGACTCCTCTCTGAACTGCTGTCCGGATTCCTGTTCTGGCGAAACCGTTTTGCCAGACCGCCCAGACCATCAGGCATAAACCGCATGGCAAAAAAGAGAAGCATCCCGTAAACCAGCAATTTATAATCATCAATAACCTGAAAAAATTGTGGCATGACTGATAATAATGCCGCCGCAATAGTCACCCCCCAGATAGAACCAATCCCGCCAACAATAACCATTGATAGCACAGTGACAGATTCAACAAAGCCAAAGCTATCAGGCCCGATAAACCGCACCTGATGCGCATAAAGAGCACCGGCAAGACCCGCACCCGCCGTACCAAGAACAAAGGCAAATAATTTGAAACGGCGAACATCAATACCTAAAACCCCAGCGGTATCCTCGTCCTCGGCAATGCTTTCAAAAACGTAACCCATCCATGATCGCTTCACATAAATCATGATAATAATGAACAGAATAGTCAGACATAAAGTCATCAACAGTAATCCGACACGGCCGCCATAAGCCGCAGGAATACCGGCGATACCCATCTCACCGCCTAGCATATCCTGTTTGCGGATAATGCCGGTAAACAGAAACGAAACCCCCATCGTTGTGATGGCCAGAAAATCATGGCGTACCCGTAATGATGCCGCCCCAACAATCATGCCGATCATTCCGGCGATAACCATGGCTGGAATAAATGTGGCGGCAAGTGGCCATCCGGCTTTAGTCAGCATGGCACTGGTATATGCGCCAATGCCTAAAAAAGCGGCGTGGCCAAGACTAACCTGCCCACAAAAACCTGTGATCAAATTGAGAGATTGCGCAAACAGGATAGCAATCAGCATATTTGTCAGAACAATCATTTCATAAGCCATGCGACTATCCTTTTGAAAAAATACCTTTAGGGCGGATCATCAGCACAAGAATTAAAAAGGCAAAAGCAATAGAATCCCTGTCCAGAAGATCATCCAGATATATGGTGCCGAACGTTTCAATAATTCCTAATAATAGCGATGCAATCAGCGCACCGCGAACGCTACCTAATCCACCAAGCACAATGATGGCCAGCGCTTTATAAGACGGAACCGCGCCCATTGTAGGTTCAACTAAATTGTTTAATAGTGACACCATGACTCCGGCGGCGGCGGCAAAGGCCGAGCCAATGAAAAAGATAGAATAACGTATGACATCCACATTCACGCCACTGCTCATGGCCATATCGGGGTCAATAACGGTAGCACGGGTAGCGATGCCAAGGCGTGTTCGTCTGGATAGCCAGTTCACCCCCAACAATAAAACAAAGGCAAGCACAACAACCATGATGCGCGCCTCACTCATTGATATTCCGGGTAATATTTCAATCTGGTTCTGAAGCGGTGCTGACACATAGGAAATACTGAAAGGGCCAAAAATGATCCTGAATATTTCTTCGGATGCGATAAAAATCCCGATTGAGGCAATCAGGGCAATTAATGGGGGTTGCGACAACAGCGGGCGATATAGAATGCGATAGCTAAGCATCCCGACAAATCCCACGGTAATCATGGCCAGTATTAAGGCAAGAAACAGACTGCCAGTAGCATTCGTTATCAGAACACCCAGATATCCACCAAGAGTAAACAGTGATGCATGAGCTACATGTAATATACGAAGCAATCCATAAACCAGCGTTAATCCTAATGCGATGAGAGCATAGATAGAACCCTGAATGAATCCCTGAATAAGGATATCAATTGCAAGCATGGCGGTATCCTAAAACGGGAACCAGATATTGGTTCCCGTTTGTTCAAAGTTAAGAAAAGATTATTTTGATGGCGGAGCAAGCAATTCAGCATCGCTTACAACGGAATGATGATGCCAGTTACCATCGCGGACGACTTGAACCTGCACATCTTTTTGCACTTCACCAAGAGCATTAAACGAAATCTGGCCTGTTGATGCTTCCAGATTTGTAGATGCAATCGCATCACGCAGACTTGCCTTATCCGTGCTTCCAGCGCGTGACATTGCGTCAGCAAGAACCAGAATAGCCGTATGCCCGGATGCACCAACCATATCAGCCGGATATCCGGCCTTATTTGAAAAGCCTTCGATGAATGATTGCGTTACCGGATTAGAAGAATCCCGATCCAGTGACGTTGTGATCATGACACCTTCGGATGCATCACCAGCAATTTCAATAAATTTCTGACTATCATAGCCTTCCTGTCCGACTACCGGTTGATTGATTCCAGCGGCACGAAGCTGTCTGACCAATGGGCCGGCTGTAAAGAAATATCCGCTTGCATAAATGGCATCAGGATTTTCGGATTTGATTTTGGATACAATAGCACCAAACTCCCGATCTTTAATGCTGTATTCATATTCGGAAATAATCTCAATTCCAAAATCACCGGCTTTTTCCTTAAAACCATTGGCCAATGAAATCCCGAAATCATTGTTCAGCGTGATCATGGTGACACGCTTTTTACCTAGCATCTCGCCAATCAGTTTAGCACCGGCGCGACCCTGAACTTCGCCCATGAATGATGTCCGAAACACATAGTCACCCGCACGGGTAATATCAGGATGGATAGCGTAAGCAGAAATATATGGAACGCTGTTTTCAGAAAAGATAGTTGCGGCTGCCCGCGTTGCGCCTGAATAACTGCCTGATACACCAGCGACAACATCATCCTGCGTGATCATTTTAATAGCAAGTGGTGCCGCTTCTTTCGGGCTGGCCTGATCGTCATAAACGACTAATTCCAGCATATTACCATTAATGCCGCCATTAGCATTGACCTGCTCAACAGCTAGCTCAGCACCATGTAGCGCGGATTGACCATCGGCCGCCGCAAATCCGGTTAGCGGCACATTAAAACCGATTTTAATGG
>JABIWM010000166.1 GCA_018701255.1 Alphaproteobacteria bacterium
GTTTCAAAAACCGCTTGGTGCAATGGTAAAGACCGGTGACGTGATTGCCGAATTGCTATCGCTGGAAGGCGATGATGCGTTTACCGGAAAAACGGAACTTCGCGCCGGAACCGATGGCATCTTTTTTGACCGCAGTCTGATCAAGCTGGCATGGCCGGGGCATATTGTAGCAAAAATTGCTGGCAAAACCCCATTGGTCGATGACGGCTATTTGCTGGCGGATTGATAGCGTATCTAGTCAACCAGCGTATCTGATATGGCTATCTAATCGGGATGTATGGCACAAGAATTATTATCGCCGCTTGCTATTCATAATGTAATGATAATGATATCATGGGATATCGAAAATATTGCTGTGAGCCGAAGACATGCCATATCTGGTTAACCCCGACATTGCCCATTTGAACGCCCCGCCGGTAGCACAAGTGCAAGAATGGATAGAACAATATCACGGCAACGCGCCAATGATTGATCTGTCACAAGCGGTGCCCGGATATCCACCACATGATGATCTGAAAGCGGCGCTGGTTAGTCTGGCCGATGATGCCGGAGTGTTCGGTTATGGCGCGATTGAGGGCGAACCCGAATTCCGGCACGTTTATGCCGAGCATGTGAGCCAGCTTTACGGAGGTGCTATTGCCGCTGATCAGGTGCTGATTTCATCCGGATGTAATCAGGCATTTATCTTTGCCGCGATGGGATTGGCCAAGGCCGGTGATGCGGTGCTTTTACCTGAACCCAGCTATTTCAATCATTCATCCAGTCTGGCCATGTTGGGGATTACGGCGATTGGCGTGGCAGGTGATCCGGCGCGCCAGTTTTTGCCAGATGTAGCCAGTTTTGAGCAGGCAATTACGCCGCAAACCCGTGCGATTGCGCTGGTCAGCCCGAATAATCCCACAGGAACGCTTTATCCGGCTGATCTGCTGGATGATCTGTTCCGGTTGTGTCAGCGGCATGATCTGGCATTAATTATTGATGAAACCTATCGGGATTTTTGTGATCTGGATGTATCGCGGCCCCATGGTCTGTTTGATCATCCGGACTGGGCGGATACGGTGATTCAGCTATATAGCTTTTCTAAATCCTATTGCTTGCCGGGATATCGGCTTGGTGCGGTTGTGGCCGGGGCAGGCATGATTGCGGAACTGGCAAAGATTACAGACAATATACAGATTTGCGCCCCGCGTATTGGCCAGAAAGCGCTCAGCCAGATGTTGCCGCAATTAGCGCATTGGCGCATAGAAAATCAAACAGAAATCGCGGCACGGCGAGATGCTTTTCGTGCGGCGTTTGCGGCTTTGCCAGAATGGTCAATCACTAGTGATGGATGCTATTTCGGATTTGTCCGTCATCCCTATCCAGACCGGAACAGCGCAGAAGTAGCGGCGGCATTAATGCGCCAGACAGGGGTGCTAACCATCCCCGGTGGATTTTTCGGGGCGGAATATGAGGATCATTTGCGCTTTGCGTTTGCTAACGCCGATAGCGCGGCGATTGCTAGCCTGCCTGATCGGTTATCCGGCCTTTCTTTTTGACAGGACGTATATCTGATGATCGATAGGCCGTCCTTATTCACGATTTTTCGGGTATTTCTGATGTTAGGGCTAACCAGTTTTGGCGGGCCGGTGGCGCATATCGGATATTTCCGGCACTGTTTTGTTGATCAGCGCAAATGGATAACGCCCATGGCGTTTCAATCTTTATTTGCGTTATGCCAGATGTTGCCGGGGCCTAGTTCCAGCCAGTTGGGATTTGCGCTTGGGCTTCGCTGGGGCGGGCTTGCCGGTGGATGCCTTGCCTTTATCGGCTTCACCTTGCCCTCAGCTATCATCATGATCGGGTTTGGTTATGGGCTGGTGCATTCTGGTGCTGATCTGGGTCAGCTGATTAATGCCCTGAAACTGGTAACGGCGGCGGTGGTATTGCATGCGGTGACAGGAATGGCGCGCGGCTTTGCGGGTGGGATGGTAACATCCTTGCTGGCATTTGCTATGATGAGTGTTGTTCTTTATCTCAATATGCCATTTCTGCATCCGGTGTTTATTTTACTAGCCGGGCTGATTGGTATGCTTATTCTGCCGATTGATCATAAAGACATAAACTCGCCCGCATCTGCCGTGCCATTACGTCCGTTCCGGTCGCTGATCTGGTTATGGGGATTTGCCGGTATAGGGGCGGCGTTGTTATTTATTGCGCATGCGCATCCGGACAGATTCTGGTTTGCTTTGAGCCAGTTTTATCTGGCCGGATCGCTGGTGTTTGGTGGCGGTCATGTTGTTTTGCCATTACTGCAGGCATCGGTGGTGGAAACCGAACTGGTTTCTCTGGCGGATTTTCTGGCTGGTTATGGTATGGCACAGGTCATTCCCGGCCCCCTATTTACCTTTGGCGGGTTTTTGGGGGCGGTGATGGGCAGCAATAATGGCATGGGTGCTATCTGGTTTGGGATTATCGCCATGCTGATGCTGTTTTTGCCGTCATTTCTGCTGGTGCTGGGGGTTATGCCATTCTGGGAAGGATGGATGCGTTCCCGCCGGTTTCAAGCCGCGATGGCAGGTATTAATGCGGCGGTGGTTGGCTTACTGGCGGCGGTGCTGATTGATCCGGTTCTGGTATCGGCCATTCATGATTATGTTGACGTTGTGGTTGTTGCCGCAGGATTTATAGTGCTGTTATCTGGGCGGGTGAATGCCGGAATTGTCGTATTGGGGCTGGTTGCTGTTGGCTGGCTGATCTGATGCGTGATCATGATGTAATATTCGGGCATGTAATATTCGGGCATACGGCTAGCGTTGGCGGCTTTCCCAATCTGGCGATATATGCGGGGTCAGATTGACCGGCGGCAAGGGTTGTTTGCCAAGAATAAAATCAGATGCTTTTTCACCAACCATTATGGATGGCGCGTTCAGATTGCCATTGGTAATGCGTGGAAAAATTGAGCTATCGGCAACCCGCAATCCGTCCACGCCAATGACCCGACATTCCGGATCAACAACCGCCATCGGATCACTGGCTTGCCCTAATCGCATGGTGCCGCATGGGTGATAGGCGCTTTCGGCATGTTCGCGGATAAAATCATCAATCGCGTCATCGCTGATCACATGATTGCCCGGCTGGATTTCATCGCCACGAAAGGGGTTCATGGCTGGCATGGAAATAATTTCCCGCCCCAGACGGATGCAACGGCGGAATTCATCCCAGTCATCATCATGTGACATATAATTAAACCGGATTTCCGGAGCCGCGGTAATATCAGCATTGCGGATATGGACATGACCGCGTGATTTTGACCGCATGGGGCCGATATGCATCTGGAATCCATGGCCATCTGCGGCGACTTTACCATCATAGCGGATAGCGGCAGGCAGAAAATGGAACTGGATATCCGGATAGGATATGCCTTTATCAGAACGGATAAAGCCCAGCGTTTCGAATTGATTACTAGCCCCCAGCCCTGACCGGTTGAGCATCCAGCGTAGCCCGATCATGCCTTTGGATAACAGATTCACATGTTTGTTCAGCGTCACTGGCTGTAAGCATTTTACCTGAAAATATACCTCCAGATGATCCTGCAGATTGGCGCCAACCCCCGGCCGGTCGGCAATAACGTCAACCCCGGCCTGTTGCAATACCTGTCCGGGGCCAATGCCCGACCGTTGCAGGATTTGCGGGCTATTAATCGCACCGGCGGCTAAAATAATTTCCTGCTTTGCGTGGGCGGTGATGGTTTGGCCGCCACGCCGGAATGTCACGCTATTGGCGCGGCCATTGGTGAAATTTATCTTATCCACCAGCGCACCTTTGAACAGCCGAACCCCTTGATTTTTGATAGCGGGTTTCAGATAGGCATTCGCCGCCGACCAGCGTTGGCCTTTCCATATGGTCATATCAGCAGGGCCAAAGCCTTCTTGTTGATGGCCATTATAATCGGCTGTTGCATCATAACCGGCTTCTTCTGCGGCGTTGACAAAGGCATGATGCAACGGGTTCCGGCGCGACCCGCGCGTGACATGTAACGGGCCATCAACCCCCCGAAATCCGGCATCTTCAAAACCGGCGGTATGGCCGCCTTCGTGCCAGTGTTCCATGCGCCGGAAATAGGGCAGAACATCGGCATAGCCCCATCCGCTTGCGCCGGATTCTTCCCAATGCGCGTAATCTTCGGCATGGCCGCGCACATAAATCATGCCATTGATGGATGATGAGCCGCCAATGACTTTGCCGCGCGGACAGACTAGCCGCCGGTTATTCAAGGCTGGTTCAGGTTCCGCCAGATAGCCCCAGTCATAGCGTTTCATATTCATCGGATAGGACAATGCCGCGGGCATTTGAATAAATGGCCCGATATCCGTGCCGCCATATTCCAGCACCAGCACCGAATATTTCTTGTTTTCGGACAACCGGTACGCCATCGCTGATCCGGCAGAACCGGAACCAATAATGATGAAATCAGCGGTTTCTGTTGATGTCATGATGCGGTCAGCCGGCTAGCATGCCATGCCACATGATCCGCCATGAAACTGGCCACAAAATAATAGGAATGATCATATCCGGCATGTTGACGTAACGTCAGCGGAATACCTGCGTTTTCGGCGGCCTGTCCCAGCAGATGCGGTTTCAGATGCTCATCCAGAAAATCATCGGCCAGCCCCTGATCAACCAGCATGTCCCCGCCCCAGCCATGACTGGCCATTAACGCGGCGGCATCATGGGCTTGATGCGCGGCTTTATCATCCCCCAGATAGGCGGGCAGAACATTCTGCCCCCAGCCGCTTTCCATAGCCGAAGATATCGGGGAAAATGCCGATACAGACCGGAACAGATGCGGGTGTTTCATGGCCAGCGTCAAGGCGCCATGCCCGCCCATGGAATGGCCGGTAATCCCCATGCCGTTTGTGGATATATCCATGTCTAACGCGGTATTGATCAGCATGGGTAATTCATCGGTAATATAGCGATCCATGGCAAAATGTGGTGCCCATGGCGCTTGCGTGGCGGTCAGATAAAATCCGGCGCCTTGCCCTAGCCAGTAATCATTGCTGTTCGCCACATCCGCACCGCGTGGTGAGGTATCGGGAAAAACAATCGCCATATTATGACGCGCGGCGGCGGCTTGCGCGCCTGCCTTGGTTGCGGCGTTTTCCCATGTACAGGTTAACCCGGACAGAAAGACCAGCACGCTATCCGGCTGACCATGTTCAGGCGTGAATAACGCCCAGTCCATAGAACACTGGGTGACGGTGCTATCATGACGAAAGACACGATGCGTGCCACCCATCATGCGAGTTTCAGCTATGGTTTGCATGAATACGCTTTCCTGAACGATGTGAAAATTGTGTTTTTAAAAAACAACAACTGACCGGATGCTTTTGCCTTCGTGCATCAGATCAAAGGCGGAATTGATGTCTTCCAGTGGCATGGTGTGGGTGATCATGGGATCAATCTGAATCTTGCCATCCATGTACCAGTCAACGATTTTCGGCACATCGGTTCGACCGCGGGCGCCGCCAAATGCGGTGCCGCGCCATGATCGGCCGGTGACTAGTTGAAACGGACGGGTGCTGATTTCCTGCCCTGCGCCAGCGACCCCGATAATAATGGATTCGCCCCAGCCCTTATGGCAACATTCCAGCGCAGTCCGCATCACATTGGTATTGCCGATACATTCAAAGCTGTAATCCGCGCCGCCGCCGGTTAGCTCAACCAGATGCGCGACCAGATCGCCAGAAATTTCATTAGGGTTAACAAAATGCGTCATGCCGAATTGTTCGCCCCATGCTTTTTTGTCGTTGTTCATATCAACCCCGACAATCATGTTGGCGCCAATCATTTTCAGCCCTTGCAGAACATTCAGCCCGATACCACCCAGCCCGAATACGACCGCGTTGCATCCGTATTCGGCTTTGGCTGTGTTGATCACCGCCCCGATGCCGGTGGTCACGCCGCAACCGATGTAACAGACTTTATCAAATGGTGCCGCCGGATTGATTTTGGCCAGCGCAATTTCTGGTACAACCGTATGATTGGCAAAAGTCGAGGTGCCCATGTAATGAAAAATCGGCTTACCATTCATGGAAAACCGTGACGTACCATCAGGCATAAGCCCCTGACCCTGTGTGGCGCGAACCGCCTGACATAAATTGGTTTTCGGATGCAGACAATAATCACATTCGCGGCATTCCGGCGTATAAAGCGGGATCACATGATCGCCGGGTTTGAGCGAAGTCACACCTGCCCCAACCTCAAGCACGACCCCGGCGCCTTCATGCCCCAGAATAGCGGGGAAGATGCCTTCGGGGTCTGCGCCTGATAACGTAAACTCATCCGTGTGGCAGATGCCTGTGGCCTTGATTTCAACCAGAACTTCACCGGCTTTCGGGCCTTCCAGGTCAACTTCCATGATCTCAAGCGGTTTGCCTGCTTCTAGCGCAACTGCGGCACGTGTTTTCATTATCTTCTCCGTTTTATGCTGTTATCATCTGAAAGTACTAGTTGAGGATAATATGAGGATGCGTTGCGATGCAAGTCACAAGATAAGCATAAGAAAGATTAATGTTGTGGCGCGCCCTAACTGGCACAATATGCTAACATGATAAACGGGCATCATATAAAGATAAGAGGGAATACACATGCTGGCCTTTGATGAATGGTTGATCCTGATGCTGACCTGTCTGGCTGGGGCGGCAAGCCCGGGGCCTAGTGTTGTGGTATTGATCCGCAGTGTCACCAGCACCGGCGTTCTGGCTGGCATCATGTTTGGCATATCTCACGGGTTGGGTATTCTGATTTATGCAGGTCTGGTATCGCTGGGTCTGGTATCGCTTTTGTTCTTATCACCATGGCTGTTTCTGACGATACAGCTGATTGGTATCGGGTTTCTGATCTGGATAGGGGTGAATATGATCACCGCCGGTATCAGAACGGGATGGGCTATCCCGGATCAGCCAGATATCAATGCCTTGCATGCCACTTCCATAACGGCCTTGCCCTATTGGGCGCATGTTCGCGATGGGTTTCTGATCGCTTTCCTGAACCCTAAAATAGCGGTATTTTTTACGGCAATCTTTAGCCAGTTCCTGACAGCAGGACAGCCCATGCTGATCCGCATGCAGATGGCGGCAACGGCATGGATAGTGGACACATTGTGGTATATCTTGCTGGCAATGATATTCGGGGTGCCGGTGATCTTGCGCTGGTTCCGGTTTTATGCCAATCGTATCAATGTCATTATGGGCTGTATTATGCTGTTCCTAGCAGTAATCATTGCCTATTCCATTCTGGTCAGAAGTGATCAATTGCTGTCAGTTTAATTTTGATTTCAGTTTTATTTCCGTTTAAATACAAGCTATGATAAAGACATTATTACTTGAGTAAAATTGAGGGTAGAATCATGACATTTAAAGCATTGTTGCTGACTTGCGAAGAAGACGCAAAACCGGTGGCGCAACTGACAGAATTAACCGATGCAGACCTGCCGGATGGTGACGTTGTTGTTGATGTTCAATATTCAGGATTGAATTTCAAAGATGGCATGTGTCTGACTGGTTTGGGTCGGCTGGTGCGAACATATCCGCATGTTGCCGGTATTGATCTGGCCGGTGTGGTTCACTCATCAAAAGACGACCGGTTTAAATCTGGTGATGCGGTTGTGCTGACTGGCTGGCGCGTGGGTGAGGCATGGTGGGGCGGCTATGCGGCGCGTGCATGCGTTAAGGCCGACTGGCTGCTGCCAATGCCCGATGGCTTTACCGCCAAAACAGCGATGGGGGTTGGCACGGCCGGATTTTCCGCAATGCTGGCGATTATGGCACTCGAAGATGCTGGCGTTACGCCTGATCATGGCACTATTCTGGTAACCGGCGCAACCGGCGGTGTGGGTTCGATTGCGGTGCAGTTACTGGCGCGGCGCGGCTATCAGGTGGCGGCGGTTAGCGGTAAGCCGGATGCCGAACAGTTTTTAAAACCACTTGGCGCGGCTGAGATTTTGCCGCGCGAAGAATTTGCAGCCACCAACCGCCCAATGGAAAGCGCGCGCTGGGCTGGTGTGATTGATAATGTCGGCGGCGAAATGCTGGCGCGAATTCTGGGGCAGGTAAATTACGGCGGCAGTGTCGCCATTGTTGGTAATGCCGGTAGCAATGATATCAAAACAACAAATATTCCGTTTATGTTACGCGGCATTAAAATGCTTGGCATCGATAGCGTCATGCAGCCAAATCCACGGCGCGCGGCGGTATGGGCGGAACTGGCCAAAACGCTGGATGCTACCCAGTTTGAATCAGTAATCACCGCTATCTCGCTAGCTGATCTGCCAGAATACGGAAAGAAAATTCTTCAAGGTCATATCAGCGGCCGAACAGTCGTTGATCTGTCACTGTAAATATATTTCGCTTACTATTTTTTATGAGGGTTTCAGATGTCGTTTTCTATTGCCATAGGTCCAAGAATCCGTAAATCGCCATTTTTTGATAAAACGGTTGCGGCAGGTGTATCGCATTTTTCCACTTACAATCACATGTATATGCCGGTGTCCTATGGTGATCCGCTGGCGGAATATGACCGGGTGGTTAATCATGTTGATATTCGTGATGTGGCGGTTCAGCGGCAAGTCCGGCTCAAGGGGCGCGATGCGATGCGACTGGCACAGCTATTAACGCCGCGCAATCTGGAACATCTGCAAATCGGGAAAGGCGTGTATATGCCTATCTGCAATAACAAAGGCACGTTGGTAAATGATCCGGTATTGTTGCGAATTTCAGATGACGAATTATGGCTTTCTATTGCTGATAATGACACGCTGATGATGGCCGAGGGGTTTGTTTGTGCGCTTGGTCTGGATGTTGATGCGTCAGAACCTGATGTTTCTCCATTGGCCATACAGGGGCCAAAATCCCATTATGTGGCGCGTGATTTGTTTGGTGAGGCGCCATTACGATTAAACTATTTCGGGTTTTATGAAACCGAATTGCAGGGCATACCGCTGGTTGTTGCCAGATCAGGATGGAGCAAGCAGGGCGGCTATGAGTTCTATTTGCGTGATGGCACAAAAGGCGGCCAGCTATGGGATATCGTCATGGAAGCCGGAAAGCCATATCAGATGGGGCCGGGGGCGCCAAATTATATCGAACGGGTAGAAAGCGGCATGATTTCTGTCAATGCAGATACCGATGAACATTCCAATCCATATGAAATGGGGCTTGGGGTGATTTGTGATCTGGATCAGGAGGCCAATTTTATCGGCAAGGCGGCGCTGAAGAAAATCAAGGCAGATGGCGCAACCCGGTCATTCTGCGGCATTTTCATTGATGGCGCGCCATTCACATCAACAAACGAAAATCCATGGCCGATTTATCTGGATGGGGCATTTGCCGGATATGCTACGGCGGCGGCGTATTCGCCGCGTATGGATAAAAATATTTCGGTTTGTCTGATGTCAAACGCATCTATTGCGGCGGCGGCTGATCTGATTGTGGAAACCAGTTATGGAACCCGCAACGCAACGATTACCAGCCTGCCATTCCTGCCCCCATCAACAAAAGTACCAAGTGAACTTTTATCATGAGCAAATCATTCGGTTTTGACACATTAGGATTGCATGCCGGTTATACGCCTGATGACAGGCACGGTTCACGCGCTGTTCCAATTCATCAAACAACGTCATATATGTTTAATGATACCGAACATGCCGCCGCGCTCTATAACCTTGAGGTGGGTGGACATTTATATACGCGGATTTCCAATCCGACTATCGGCGTGCTGGAAAATCGCATGGCCGCACTAGAAGAAGGCGTGGCGGCGGTGGCGGTTGCCACGGGAATGTCGGCGGTATTTCTGTCTATTCTGGCGTTAACGTCACAAGGTGATCATATTGTAGCATCTTCGCAAATGTATGGCGGAAATATCAATCTGCTGGAACATACCATGTCGCGGTTTGGCGTTACGACCAGCTTTGTTGATCCGACAGATCATGATGCGATTGCCGCCGCTATCAAGCCAAATACCAAAATGGTTTTTGGTGAGGTAATTGGAAATCCGGGGCTTGATGTCATGGATGTTTCCGCTGTGGCCAAGGTTGCCCATGCCGCGGGTGTGCCATTGGTGATTGATGCCACATTGAACACGCCCTATTTGATGAAGCCGCTTAAGCATGGGGCAAATATCGTTATCCACTCGCTGACAAAATGGATTGGCGGCCATGGAATAGCGATGGGTGGAGTTATCGTTGATGGCGGTAATTTTGACTGGGGGCAGAATGATCGCTTCCCCACTCTGACCCAACCGCATTTTGCCTTTCAGGGCGTGAATCTATGGGAAGAATTCGGCCCTGCGGCGTTTGCCATGCGGGTGCGTAGCGAAGGCATGTACAATATTGGCCCAACATTAAGCCCGACCAATGCGTTTCATATTCTGCAAGGGATTGAAACATTAGGCATGCGGATGGATCGGCATATGGCCAATACAGCTGAACTGGTGGCGTTTCTTAAAAATCATGATGGCGTGGCATGGGTAAATCACCCCAGCCTGCCTGATCATTCCTGTCACGATGTCGCCATGCGGCAAATGCCCAAAGGCGCCGGTTCTATTGTCACCATGGGAATAAAAGGCGGCCGTATGGCTAGTCAGGCATTTATTGAATCGGTTGAACTGGCCTCACATCTGGCCAATGTTGGTGATGCCAGAACGCTGGTCATTCACCCCGGTAGCACAACCCATTCCCATATTTCAGCTGATGCAATGAAAGCGGCGGGATTGACTGATGATTTGATCCGGATTTCTGTCGGACTAGAAGATATCAATGATATCAAAGCCGATTTTAATCGCGCCATTAAAATTGCCCAGAAGAAAACGTCAGCGAAGGGTAGCTAAAGCGATGCAGATATCAATTAATGACGCTGATGTATTTGTTTCCACTGGTGGCCGTGTAGCAGATGAACATGCGCCGGTTCTGCTTTTCCTTCATGGTAGCGGCCAGACGCATTTATCATGGCTTCTGCAAGCGCGGTTTTTTGCCAATCGCGGCTGGTCTGTGATGGCGCCGGATTTTCCGGGGCATGGATTAAGCGGCGGCGCGCCGCTGACCGCTATCGAAACCATGGCTGATTGGTGCCATACGCTGATCATGGCGGCCGGCCATAAAAAAGTCACGGTAATCGGTCATTCCCAAGGCGGGCTGGTTGCAATGGAACTGGCCAGACGGCATCCGGAATATGTGGCTGGTATCGGGCTGATTTCACTAGCACTGGCCATACCCGTAAATCCGCAACTGATCAGCATGGCCGAAGACAATGAGCCAGCCGCATTTGATGCCATGGTGACATGGGGTCATGGCCATGATGGGGCATTTCATGATCACCCGATGCCGGGGAATAGCCATATCTTTATGGGTAAGCGGATTATGGCTAGCAATCCCGAAGGCACATTAGCGGTTGATCTGAAAGCATGTGCCGCATACGCAGATGGTGAACAAGCCGCGGCCAGTATCACACAACCGGCTATGGTGATTCTGGCTGGCGATGATAGCATGACACCATGCAAACAGGGTGAGGCTCTAGCCGCCGCTATTCCCCATGCAGAACTGGTGAAGATAGAACATGCTGGCCATATGTTGCCCATAGAACGTGGCGATGATGTTAATAGAGCCTTGCGCCGGTTATTTGAACAAACAGGAGCTTAATTTTTATGGCAAGTGATTTTGCAGATATTCCCTTTTCTTCTATTGCGGTAATTGGAGCTGGCACAATGGGTAGCGCTATCGCTGGCCAGATTGCCAATGCCGGACTTGATGTGCTTTTGCTGGATATGCCGGATGATGATGCCGAAGATGTCAATCGGCGCAGCATTGATGCGGTTGACCGGCTTAAAAAATCTGATCCACCGGCGCTATTTTCCAAATCATGCGCTGACCGGATCAAAACCGGCAATATCCGCGATGATATGGCAAAGCTTGCTGATGCGGACTGGATTATTGAGGCGGTGGTCGAACGGCTTGATATCAAGAAATCCCTATATCGGCAACTGGCTGAGGTGATCCCGTCTGATGCTGTGGTGACGTCAAATACCTCAACGATTCCGATCCGTGTGCTTGTTGAGGATATGGATATCGATTTCCGCCGCCGGTTTGCTATTACGCATTATTTTAATCCGGTGCGCTATATGCGGCTACTGGAACTGGTCGAAGGCGAAGATACAGACGCTGACATCATGGCGCGGCTCAAAGACATGAATGACCGGGTGCTGGGTAAAGGCGTTGTCCAGTGCCGTGATACGCCGGGCTTTCTGGGGAACAGGGTCGGGGTTTATGCGTTACAGGTGGGTCTGGCCGAAGCCCATGATCAGGGAATATCGCTTGAACATGCTGATGCCGTGATGGGGCGGCCAATGGGTATTCCCAAAACCGGCGTGTTCGGGCTTTATGATTTGATTGGTGTTGATCTGATGTCTGACGTGGTGGCAACACTGGCCACTATTCTGCCGGCGGATGATGCGTTTCATGCGGTGGGACAGGATCATAATCCGGTTGCAAGTACCATTGCATCCATGCTGGCGGATGGCCATAAAGGTGATAAATCTGGCGGCGGTTTTTATCGCGAAGATCGCGCCAAGATGATTGATCTGGCTAGTGGTAATCTGATCAATACAGGCGCGAATCCCTCGCCATTAATTGATGCTGCCAATGCCATGATGGCGGCCGGTGATGATGCGCTTGTGCTGATGATTAGTCCGGCTAAAGATGCCGCGGATGCGCCGCTGGTTCAATTTGCCCGCCGGGTTCTGGGTAAGGTGTTTGCCTATGCCGCGTCGCTGATACCGGCGGTAACAACCACGCCGCAAGATATTGATGATGCCATGAAGCTTGGCTTTAACTGGCAACGGGGGCCGTTTGAAATGATGGATGCGATTGGCCATGATACGGTCAGAGCCATGATTGCTGAGGCTGATATGACCATACCGCCTATTCTGGCGGCTGGTGACTGCGATGCATTTTACCGTCCCCAAAATGGCGCGTTAATGGTGGCCGCGTTTCATCCGGATAATCTGGCACCGGATATGCGGCCGGTGAATTTGCCGCCGCGCACTATCCGGTTTCATATGTTGCGGCGATGCCTTGCGCCATTACAGCGCAATAAAGCGGCCAGCCTATATGCGCTGGATGGTGATTTGCGGCTGATTGAGTTTCATTCGAAAGCCAATGCGCTGACCGATGAATCCATGGAAATTGTTGCCGCCGCCGCCAAAGACCATGGTCGCGGAATTATTGTTCACAACGATGCGCAACATTTTTCGGCAGGGGTGGATTTAACCTCTGTTCTGGCATTGATCAGACAACAGGACTGGACAGGTATTGATGCGTTTCTGACGCGGTTTCAGCATGCGGTTGCCGCCATGCGTGATGCCCCTGTTCCGGTGATAGCCGCCCCATCGGGGCTGGCTATTGGTGGTGGGTTTGAGGTGATTGTCCATGCGGATGAAGTCATTGCGCATGGCAATTCGGTATTCGGACTGGTTGAGGCTGCGGTCGGGGTTGTCCCCGGTGGCGGCGGTGTTAAAGAAACCATGCGGCGGTGGCTGGATGCAACTAATGATCCGGAACAAGCAGCATGGAAAACATGGATGCAAATCGGTTATGCCAGAACAGGGACTAGCCCGGCCGAAAGCGCAAAAATACAATATTTCCTGCCTGACAGAGACAGCATGGAAATGAACCGCGATAAGCTGATGGCCAGTGCCATGGAACGGATCGCGGCCATCCATGCCGCGGGATATACCCCATCCGTAGCACCGCAAATAACCTTGCCCGGTGTCGGATTGCGCCAAAAAATGTCTGACTTTATGGATAAAGGCATTGCTGATGGTATGTTTTACCCACATGACAAAACCGTAGCCATGGCGGTTGCTACCATTGTGGTTAGCGATACGGAACATGCCGAAACCGTGTCCGAACAGGATATGTTTGCCCGTGAACGGCGGGCGTTTCTGGCATTGGCCAAAACAGAAGAAACGCTGTTGCGTATTGCCACGCTCATGGAAAAAGGGCAATCATTAAGAAACTAATTACCAGAATATGTGATGATTTGGAGGATAGTATAATGACAAATCCGTATGATGCTTTTTCGGCTGTTTCAGCAAATTATGTTCCGCTATCCCCTTTATCGTTTTTGCCCCGTGCGGCATCTGTCTATCCTGATGGTGAGGCGGTTATTCATGGCAAACGCAGATATTCATGGCGCGAAACTTTTGCCAGATGCCGTCGTCTGGCCACAGGGTTGAATGCTATCGGCGTTGGTAAGGGCGATACCGTATCTATCCTTGCGCCAAATATTCCTGAAATGGTTGAGGCGCATTTCGGCGTTCCGGCCAGTGGCGGTGTTCTAAACGCGATTAATACCCGTCTTGACCCGGAAACCATTGCCTACATCCTCAGTCATGGGGAATGTCGGGTTTTGCTGGTGGATCAGGAATTTGCCGCTACTGCTTCTAATGCGCTGGCCGCTATGGATGCGGATGCCGCCGCAAAGATTACCGTTATTGATATTATTGACAGCGAATATAATGCCCCTAGCACGCCCATTGGCGTGATGGATTATGACGCGCTTCTGGCTAAGGGAAACACGGATGACCCGTGGCAATTGCCCGAAAGCGAATGGGACGCGCTGACATTGAATTACACGTCTGGTACAACTAACCGTCCGAAAGGTGTGGTTTATCATCATCGCGGGGCGTATCTGTTATGTATGGGAACAATCAGCGACTGGTTCGCGGCCAAACGACCGCGCTATCTAGCGCTTGTTCCCTTATTCCATTGTAATGGCTGGGGGCATAGCTGGACAATGGCGGCACAAGGCGGGACGATTATTTGCGCCCGCGCTGTTTCGGCAAAGGTCATTTTTGATGCGATTGCTGATCATGGCGTAACACATTTTGGTGGTGCGCCGATTGTTCTATCCATGATCATTAATGCCGAAGAATCCGACAAGCGGCCTGTTCCGGCTGGTATTCAGGTGGTAACGGCCGGTGCACCGCCACCGCCATCGGTTATCACCCAGATGGAAGCATTGGGGTTTGTGGTAACCCATGTTTATGGGCTGACCGAAACCTATGGCCATGTCACGATGAATGTCTGGCATGATGAATGGGATCAGGATGACAGCAAAAACCGTGATTTGTTGCTAGCCCGGCAAGGCGTGGCTATGACGTTCCTCGAAGAACAGGATGTTGTGGATACCGAAACCATGGCACCGGTTCCGGCAGATGGTAAAACCATTGGTGAGATTGTTTTTCGCGGCAATACGGTGATGAAAGGGTATTTCAAAAATCAGGATGCCACAGATACGGCCTTTGCCGGTGGATATTTCCACACAGGTGATCTGGCGGTTAAACATGCTGATGGCTATGTTCAGATCATGGACAGATTGAAAGATATCATTATTTCTGGCGGTGAAAATATTTCCTCGGTTGAGATAGAGGCGACTTTGCATAAACATCCGGCGGTTGCGCTGGCGGCAGTAGTTGCGATGGCTGATGAAAAATGGGGCGAAGTGCCATGTGCGTTTGTTGAGCTGAAAGGCCAGGAAGCCCCAAGCGAAGATGAGCTGATCGATTTTTGCCGTGAGCATATGGCATCATTCAAGCGGCCGAAGAAAGTTGTCTTTACGACTATCCCCAAAACATCCACGGGTAAAATGCAGAAATTCGAATTGCGCCGGATGCTTAACGAAGGCCAGTTTAGCTGATCATCATATCCGGCGGCAACAGCGTCAGTCCATGAACATAACTTTCCGGCAGATGCAATCCATCCGGTATATCGGCATGGCCAGATAATTCATGCGGCAATGATACAGGGCGATTGTTTTCTGTTTTGATTTCCGCCGCCGCTATAACACTTTCCATCATTAGCCCGCCGTCATGATTGGTGCATATCCGTATGCGGTCAGATTGATAGGCGATATCCGGAAAACGGTCGGATTGTGGCCGCTGATGCCAGCCTTCGTTCCGTTCAATGCGAATACGCGGCGTTACCAGCACAATCGGCAATCGGGCGATATCTTCATCCAGTCTATGGCCATGCGGTGCCCACAACACGGCGCGCATTTTGATATCACCGGCTAGTTTTATGACGGCTGATTGATCAGCATTGGTTGCGGTTAGCGTGCTAAGCGGCTGGCTGGCCTTGATAGCATATTCCCGGCCGCCCAGCATCCATGTTCCGCCATCATGTAGCCGCGCATCAGCCAGTTGCAGAATAGCTTCTTGCGAAAGCGGTAAGCGCATGGTGCTTATGCCATGATCAGCCAGACTAGTTGGCAATTCCTGCCAGCGTTTTTGGCGGATGTCCGGTTCAACCTCACGCCAGATCGCCACCTCATCATGGGGGCGCTGGCATCCGCTACATCCGCGGTCTTCGTTATGATCACAAACCCCGACACATGGGCTATGGGATGCTGAAACAACATCCAGCGCATCTGTTAGCATGGCGTTATATGCAATATTGGTATCGGTCATGTTGCTATGTCCTTAATTAATCCTAGCCGCTGTTCTTCTGCTAATATTGCGGCCAGACCGGTGTGATAATCGGGGTAAAGTAAATCCAGCCCAAGCGCGGATTTGAGCTGGCTTGAATCAACACATCTGGCCGTTGCATAAAAACTGCGTGCCATTGGTGACATATCGGCATCTGCAAAATCTACTGGATCAGGCGCATCCATGCCTAGCATGGCGGCCGCTGCACGGATCACTTCACCGGCTTCGCTAGGGTTGCCATCGGCACAATTAAGCACGCGTTGCTGTTGTGGTTGTTCCATCGCCGCCATAATAATACGCGCCAGATCAGCAACATGAATACGGTTGAACAAATGCCCCGGTTTACGAATAATCCGCGCCTTGCCAGATAACAGCGATTGAAACGCCGACCGGCCAGCCCCATAGATACCGGCGGCACGAAATACTTCTGCGCCTAGCTGATCCTGCCAGTCCATTTCTGCTTGTCGTCGCCACTGGCCACGTTTTGATATGGCATCGGTTGGGCTATTTTCTGTTACCCAGCCGCCTTTTGATTCGGTATAGACGCTGGTGGCGGATACATAGCCAGCCCATAAATCACGCGATGCTTTTATGGCTTTTAATGCCGCACCATGCGCGGCCAGCACCGGATCAGTGCCGCCAATGACGGCAATGGTAGACAACACATGTGTGACACCATCAAAAGCAATATCAGGATTGGCGATAGGCGCATCTGCGGCAAAATCAAATACCTCAACAGATGGCGGAAGCATATTAATGCCGCTTTCAGGGCGTATGCCCCCCCGTTTTGTCCCCCGAACGCGCCAGCCGTTATCGACCAGCATCCGTGATAATATGGTGCCAGTAAAGCCGAGTCCAAAAATAAACATAGTTGGTTGATATGACATGATCAGAACATTAGCTTTTTCCGGCCATATGGCAAGATGGAAATTCCATTGCGCTTACTGATAGCAACGGCTATGACAGGATATTGTCATCAAAAACGATATATAAAAAGGAATGAATATGACAGGATCGACGATACGGACTATTGCTATGGCTGTGGCCATGTTGATCACCGCCGCCATTGCCGCCGCCGCGCTTTACACACTTACAGACCGGCTGGTAGCAGATAAAATAGAACCGTTTTTCCCGCATCTGGAAGACGCGTCTTTCCAGCTGGAATCAGCAACCGGCGGCACCGTAACTAACCGTGATCTGATCGGTCAACCGCAATTGATATTTTTTGGTTTTACCCATTGTCCGGAAATCTGCCCGACCACGCTTTACCGTATGTCCAGCATGGCCGAACGGCTGGATGCAACAGATCAGCTGGGGATTGTGTTCGTGACGGTTGATCCGGATAGGGACACTGCCATGCTTCTGGCAGATTACATTAGTAACTTTTCCCCGAATATTACAGCGTTGACAGGAACACCGGCGGCCATTCGGCAGCTGGCAGATCATTACCGGGTTGTTGTTCAGAAAGTTGATCTTGGCGGTGGTGATTATACCGTTGATCATACGGCATCGGTATTTATGTTTGACCGAAAAGGCGCATTTTCTGGCGTGATCGCGTGGGGTGAGGCAGATGCAACCATAGAAGAAAAAATCAAAAGACTGATTAAATAGATGGAATAGGATAAGATCATTTCTATGACAGATCAGGTGATTATATTAGGTGACGGCGCGGCAGGGTTATCCATGGCATTAGCTATGGCAAAGGCCAATAAACATGTCACGCTTATTGGCGCGAATAAAACTCCGGCGGATCGAAATCTGGGCGGCGTTCAGATGGCGGCAAATGGCTGGTCAGCACTTAGTGAGCTGGGCTGTGACGCGGCGGTATGGGAACATGCAAAGCGGCTAGAGCTGATGCGGATCATGTCGCTGGCTAATGGTCATAGTCTGGTTAGTATTCCGCTGGATGAACAACATCGCCGCCAGCCTTATGCATCTGTAACGCGTCATGGATTGATCACATCATTGGCCGCCGCTGTTGCCGCCGCGCCATGCATTACGCATGTTACCGCTACCGCCACCCATATCGAAAGCCACGCTGATCAGGCCGTGGTCATTGATAGTGATCAGCGCACTTATAAGGCAGACTGGGTTTTTGGTGCTGATGGCATGATGGGGTTATGCCGGCAATATGTTGATGGTGGTGATAAAATTACGCCTAATAAAATTACTCCCAATAAAATTACGCCTAGACGGACTAGCCGCTACGCGACCCGTTTTCATGTACCGCTTGACACATTGCCGCCAGTGTTAGCATCGGCATCGACCAGCGTCTGGCTTGGCCGTATGGGGCATATGGTGCATTATCCGCTTGCTGATGGGCATCTTAATCTGGTGGTCATGACACATGACAGTAATGACGGCGATGACGAAAACAGACAGGCGCAACGCTGGGCATCTGTGATGAGCTTAATTGCGGCACATCCATGGCTGGATTCGGCTGATCAGAATCTGGCGCGGGAAAACGCCTATATGATGCCGCTACAATCATGGCCACGCTGTGATAGCTGGATCAGGGGGCGGGTTGTCGTGACTGGCGATAGCGCCCATCAGATGCCGCCACATCTGGCACAAGGCACAGGACAGGCATTGATTGATGCCGCTAGTCTGAGCCGGATGCTATCTGGCGGTATGGCAATGACAGATGCTATTCCTGCATGGGCAGGTATGCGGATGCGCCGTATCAGATCAGTATTGGCGTCAGCCGAACAAGCCGGAAATCTCTTTGCCCCGCCGCCCATATTATCACCGGTCAGGGATATCATGGTGGGATTGGGCGGCATGGCGATTATGCCGCGTATACTGGATAAAATCTGGTCAGATCAGTTATAAAAAAACCCGCAAACAGCAAGCCATTTGCGGGTTGATATGTGATTTTTATATGTTGTTCTATTCGCGGTTGCCAAACAAATGAAGCAGGAACAGGAACATATTGATGAAATCCAGATAAAGCTGAAGCGCACCATGAATGGATTTTTTCTGGGCGGTGCTATGGCTATCAGATGCCATATACATCATTTTGATTTTCTGGGTGTCATATGCAGTCAGACCAGCAAAGATCAAAACACCGCCAACACTAATCAACAGCCCCATGCCCATAGAACCAACAAACATGTTGACGATCATGGCAAGCAATAGCCCGACCACGCCAATCATCAGAAATGCACCAAGTGGCCCCAGATCACGTTTTGTGGTGTAGCCATAAATGCTAAGCGAAGCAAACGCCGCCGCCGTGATGAAAAAGGCGCGTGCCACGCTTTCACCGGTATAGACGATCAGAATGGAAGATAGCGAAATCCCCATCAGCGCGGCAAAGGCATAAAACACGCCCTGGGCTTTTGATACGCTCATCGCATGGATACGCGCAGAAAGCCAGAACACCATAGCAAGCGGTGCTAGTGCCACAACCCATTTTAGCGGTGACAGATAAAGCGCCTCACCAAGTGGGGTAAGGCTTCCAAACTCACCAGCGACGGTAAGCATTTTTGTGCCGTAAGCGGCAAGGCCAGTCACAGCAAGCGCGGTGGTCATATAATTATAGACCCCTAGCATGTAGCTCCGCAAACCTTCGTCAATGGCGGCTTGGTTAGCTACGGTTGAATTCATATAACGATGGTCGTTCATGTTATCCTCCGATAAAAAACGAATTGTTTCATCTGGATATTAAGATAACCACTCTTTGTGGCGAATTCAAGACAAACCGATTAGTCGGTAATGGCTTTTATCTGGCTTTTCCGTAATCGCTCGGATGTGGTTTTCAGCTGACCGCAAGCGGCAAGGATATCTTCGCCTCTGGGGGTGCGGATGGGGCTGGCATATCCGGCTTTCATGACAATGGCGGCAAAGCTGTCTATCCGGTCGTCTTTTGACCGTTCATATCCGCTCCCCGGCCATGGATTAAATGGGATCAGATTGATTTTGGACGGGATGCCCTTAATCAGATTGACCAGCGCCCGTGCCTCGGCATCGCTGTCATTAATCCCGTCAAGCATGACATATTCCCATGTGACTCGCCGGGCATTGGATAGCCCCGGATAATTGCGGCAGGCTTCAATCAGGGTTTTTAGCGGATATTTGCGATTGATAGGAACTAACACATCGCGCAATTCATCATTGGTGGCATGCAGGGATATAGCCAGATTAACCCCTAATTCTGCCCCACAACGCATGATTTCCGGAACAACGCCGGATGTTGATAATGTGACGCGCCGCTTGGATAGTCCAATGCCTTCGCCGCTCATGATGATGCGTAATGCCTTGGCGACGTTTTCATAATTAAACAATGGCTCGCCCATGCCCATCATGACAATATTGGTTAGCCGCCGGCCATCATGGGTGGCTGGCCATTCGCCCAGCTCATCCATGGCAATAAGCACCTGTCCAGTGATTTCTGCCACGGTCAGATTACGGACTAACCGCTGGGTGCCAGTATGACAAAAGGTGCAGGTAAGCGTACAGCCAACCTGTGATGATACGCAAAGCGTGCCTCTATCTGCATCAGGAATATAAACGGCCTCAGCCTCATTGCCATCAGCAAAACGAAGCAACCATTTAATCGTTCCATCAGTTGATTTTTGCCGGCTGGTAATAACAGGGCGGGTAATGATCAGATGCTGTGGCAGAAGCGCGCGAACCGGTTTGCCCAAATCTGTCATGTCATCAAAACGGGTTAATCCATGCCGCCATATCCAGCGCCAGATTTGTTTTGCCCGGAACCCCGGCAAACCTAATGATTTGACAACCGCATCCAGATCATCTGCATCACATCCGGTCAGATCAATCAATGGCGGAGATGCCGTACCAATAGTGCCGATGCTACCGGTGTCTGTGTTTTCCGCATCAGTAACAATATCAGCCTGATCGCTGGATGGGCACATCACTTCGGGCATAATGTGTTGATAGCTTCGTAGGCGGCGGTAAAACCGGATAGCGAATATACATCTATGGTTTTATTGCCACGGCTGGAAATGCCGGTAACCGTCAGATTTTTGCCGCGCCGCATGGCCGCAATCATTTTTGACGCGTCATTTTCATATGCCCACGCATAATTGCCATCAATGTAGAGTTTGTATGTCTTGCCATCAATTTTGAAAATCACCTCGGACTGGTCGCGATAGCGATATCCGGCATATGTGCTAATTTCGTTCCGTGAGCCGTTACGATGTGTGACATAGATGCGGGTCGGGCCACGATTGCTGCGATCATATTCGCCTTGTAGCTGTTTTGGTGTGCTGGTCATGAAACACTGTTTCTGGCCGCCTTTACCATGGGTATGTGCTTCCCAGTCTTTATGAATGCTTTTGGGTTCGCTAGACGTCGCGCTAGTGGACTGGGCAAAAGCCGGTGCATAGCCAGTGGTATAAAAACCGGCAATAGCCAGCAATGCTGTCATCACCGTAATCATCATATATTTACGCCACAAATGATTGGCTAACTGGGTCATCTCTATCAACCTTTATCCGATTTCCGATGCTAAACTGTCAAATAATTTGGGGAAGGGCAA
>JABIWM010000167.1 GCA_018701255.1 Alphaproteobacteria bacterium
GGAACTCTGGCCGATAGTATGCGTTAGGGGCTATGATGCGTGTTTTTCATTATATTACGATTATTTTATTTGCATTGAGTATGGCCGGCTGTACCAATATTGAATTAGCGGCCACTGCCATAAAAAAATTGAATAAGGCTAATGATGGAACAACCGCTGATCAGCAAGCTCCGGCGCCCCATTATAAAATCGGTAATCCTTATGAAATCTTTGGCGTTTGGTATTATCCTGAACGTGATCTGAATTATGATCAGACTGGAATTGCGTCATGGTATGGGCCTGCAGATGCGGGTAAGCCAACCGCCAATGGTGAGATTTTTGATCCAGAGCTAATATCAGCTGCACATAAAACCTTGCCGCTGCCATCGGTTGTGCGGATCACTAATCTAGAAAATGGCCGGTCGATTGCGGTTCGGGTCAATGATCGGGGGCCGTTTGTGGCTGGACGCATTATTGATTTATCCGAAGAAGGCGCAAGGGTGCTGGGGTTTCGGGATAATGGCGTTGCCAGAGTCAGGGTGCAAATACTAGTCGAAGAAAGCTTGCGTATGGAACGTGAGGCAAAGAACGGCAATTTTCCCATGTTGAGTGAGTTGGAAAAACCGGAAATGCCATCAGCTGAACCGGCCATTATCCCGGTTAGTGTGTTGACGCTTGAAAATGGCCAGACTATTGGCGGTGGGGATAATAATCAGTCAGCTATTGATATCATTAATAACTCACGGTCAGCCAATCTGCTTGAAAATCAGGCGTTATCAACAGAAATATGGATACAGATCGGCGCCTTTCGAAACAAAACAAACGCCGAAATGGTTCTCAGCCGTGTGACTGATATAACAAGCGGTGAGATATCAATCCTTGATGATGGTGTAGATACGTTACACAGAGTACGCTTAGGCCCGTTATCTTCGGTTGAGGAAGCTGATATGATCTTGCTATCTGTTATCGATAGAGGCTATCAAGGCTCAAAGATCATCCTCGAATAACCATATTGTCACCATAACCGTGCCGTATACCGTTATTATGTTTTGAATACAGATTGAATATGTAAAGGGTAGTCATGTCCAAATTAGCTAGATTATTTACTGCATTAGCGATGTCTATCGCCATTATGCTTCCATCCATTTTTGCACGCGCTGACATTATGACGTCATCCGAATATGTCATGATCATGGATTACGATACCGGCGATGTTCTTTACGAAAAAAATGCAGATCAGCCGATGAAACCGGCATCCATGGCTAAGATTATGACGGTATATATTCTTATGGAACATCTCAAACGCAATGATCTTACTATGAGTGATGCGTTTATTGTTTCAGAAAAGGCGTGGAAAAAAGGCGGCTCCAGAACCTTTCTTGAGCCGGGTAGCAAGGTTAAAATTGCTGATTTGTTGCGCGGGATTATCGTGCAAAGCGGTAATGATGCGGCGATTGTAGTCGCAGAAGGTCTGGCCGGAACCGAAGACGCTTTTGCACAGATTATGACCCAGAAAGCCGCTGAATTAGGCATGACAAATACGGTTTTTGGTAATTCTACTGGCTGGCCGGATGATGTGACAACAACAACAGCTCGTGATCTGGCTATTCTGGGGCGTTCCATTATTTCTGAGTTTCCGGAATATTATCCGATGTTCGGGGAAAGCAGTTTTACCTATAACAAAATCACCCAACCAAATCGTAATCCGTTAATTTATGGCGTGGCTGGTGCAGATGGTTTGAAAACAGGCCATACCGAAGAATCCGGATACGGGCTGGTCGGATCAGCACAGCGTGGTGATCAGCGTGTGGTGATGGTGCTAAATGGCATGTCATCTATTAAAGAACGCAAAAACGAAGGCATCCGGATGATGGATTTGACGTTCCGTACATATAAAAAGCAAACCCTGATCAATGCTGGCGATATTCTGGGATATTCATCGGTCTGGATGGGACAGCGCGGTGTTGTACCATTAACCGTAGACGCGGATATATCCAAAGTGATGGATAACGCCGCCGCAGAAAGCGTGACCAAACAAATGGATTGGCCGTCCTATATTTTAGCCCCTATCACGAAGGGGCAGGAATTAGGCCGTTTGACTTTAACTATTTCCGGCAAGGATTATTACTATCCGCTGGTTGCCGCAGAAGACGTGGTTGATTTGTCTTTTTACAGATATCCGGGGGCGTATATTCATTATCTGATTTTTGGACTTGAAAACAAGACTGTGAATAATGAATAAAGGCGTTTTCATCTCACTAGAAGGCGGTGAGGGGTCTGGCAAATCAAGCCAGATCAACTTGTTACGCAACTGGCTTGATCTGATCTGGCCGCGACCGGTTATTGCCACGCGTGAACCGGGGGGCACGATTGGTGCCGAAGAAATCAGGCAGTTATTAGTAACAGGCAATCGTGATCGCTGGGATACGGTGGTAGAAGCCTTGCTTATGACCGCATCACGGCGTGATAATGTTGTTCGCTTAATTAAACCGGCACTTGATCGTGGTGAAGCGATTATTTCTGATCGGTTTTTTGATAGTACAACGGTTTATCAAGGTATTGTCGGCGGCGTTGATGCTGATCTGATTGATACTCTCAATTCACGGTTTCTGGATGATATAAAGCCTGATATTACCTTATTACTGGATATTGATCCGGCTATTGGCCTGGCCAGAGTGCAAAACCGTGAAGGAGATGAAAACCGGTTTGAAAGCAAAGGCATGGCATTTCATCAGCAAGTCCGGCAGGGATATCTGAGTTTAGCGCAGAATAATACTCAGCGTTTTATCATTATTAACGCGGATCAGGACGAAAATCAGGTGCATAAAGACATTATTGCGGCATTAACCCCACGAATAAAGGCAATTAGTGGAACATGACTTCTGCACAGATGGATAACCTGCAATATCCTTATGACAGGATCACGCTAAGAGCGCATTCACATCACATTGATCATATTCTGGCACCATCACAACGCCGCCAACCAGTCTGGATACTGGCAGGCAAAGAAGGCATTGGTAAAGCAACGGCGGCATTTTATCTGGCCGCGCGGTTGTTATCACAACAATCTGACCCATTATTCGGCGATGATGCGTCAGCCGTTATCGGTGATGCCAGCGAAGCAACAGCGGCGCTAATCCGTGCCGGATCACATCCTGATTTTAAATATATCCATGCGCGCGGTGATACAGGTAGCAAAGCCATCTGCACCGATCAGGTGCGCGAGATGAGCAGTTTTCTTGCCATGACCCCATCCATGAGCCAGTGGCGGGTTGTTATCATAGATGCGCTGGATGATATCAATATCAATGGCGCCAATGCCATGCTGAAAACATTGGAAGAACCGCCAAAAAACAGCATGATTTTATTGATCAGCCATGCCACAGGATCGATTTTACCAACCATTCGCTCACGGTCGCGGATGTTGCGGATGAATACTCTGGATGCCGAAGATGCCCGCGATATTATCGCCATGCTTTATCCGGATATTGAACCGGACTGGCTGGCGATTATGGCATCTATTGCTGATGGTGCACCGGGCAGGGCAGTGATGATGGCAGAAACCGGATGTGTCGATTTATATGCCGAAAGCCTGACGTTATTCTGTCAGAATACATCTGATTTGCTGGTTGTTGAACATCTGGCCAGCCAGTGGGGGCTTGGCGGGGTTCGGCATCGTGGCCGCCGGCATATGGCATATGTTCTATTTGATCGTCTGCTAGCTAAAGCGGTTAGAGCAGGGCAGGCTAGTGTTGTCGGTTCCAGTGTTGCGCTGGAACAGTCCGCGCTTGATCATATCAGACAAAGATGCACACAAATCGAACTGGCTGAATATCATCATCAATTTTTGTCAGAATGGCGTGAGGCAGAAGGGCTGAATCTGGCCATGATGCCGGTTATGATGCGGTTACTTCGCGCATTAACTTAACCATTGAACAGAGATAGACTTGCGAAGCATGGCGCAAGGCGTTAAAACAGTCATCACATAAGTTTACCACATTTTCATTTATAAATCAGGCGATCACATGCCATCATATTATCTGACCACCCCTATTTATTACGTCAATGACAAGCCGCATATTGGCCATGCCTATACGACGCTGGCATGTGATGTTCTGGCACGGTTTAAACGTCTTGACGGATTTGATGTCAAATTCCTTACCGGTACAGATGAACATGGCCAGAAAGTTGAAAAATCGGCCAGCGCGCGCGGTATTGACCCGCAAGTTTTTACTGATGAAGTAAGCCAGAATTTTCGTGATTTGACCGACCAGCTTAATTTTTCAAATACGGATTTTATCCGGACAACCGAAGACAGGCATAAACAGACCTGTCAGCTGATCTGGAAAAAAATGCTGGATGCTGGTCATATCTATCTGGATAAATACGCGGGCTGGTACGCTGTGCGTGATGAAGCCTATTACGCCGAAAGTGAGATTGTTGACGGTAAAGCCCCCACCGGTGCGCCGGTGGAATGGGTGGAGGAGCCGTCTTATTTTTTCCGGCTGTCGGCTTTTCAGGATCGTCTGCTTGAGCTTTATGAAAGCAACCCTGATTTTGTTGGGCCTAGCTCACGTTTGAATGAGGTAAAGAGCTTTGTGAAAAGCGGATTGCGTGATCTGTCGGTTAGCCGGACAAGCTTTTCATGGGGTATTCCGGTACCTGATGATGAAAAGCATATTATGTATGTCTGGCTTGATGCGTTAACCAATTATATTACGGCGGTTGGATATGGGCAGGATAATCCGGAGTTTGAACAATTCTGGCCTGCTGATCTGCATATGGTTGGCAAGGATATTCTACGGTTTCACGCGATTTACTGGCCAGCCTTTCTGATGGCGGTTGATGCTCCATTGCCTAAACGTGTTTACGCGCATGGATGGTGGACAAATGAAGGCCAGAAAATATCCAAATCATTAGGCAATGTGATTGATCCGGTTACTCTGGCAGAAACATACGGACTGGATCAGGTGCGTTATTTTCTTATGCGGGAAGTACCGTTTGGCAATGATGGTGATTTTTCGCATCAGGCTATGGTGCATCGCATGAATGGTGATCTGGCTAATGATCTGGGCAATCTGTGCCAGCGTGTTCTGTCTATGGTGTTCAAGAATTGTGATGCGGCGATACCAACACGGCCAGATCAATGTCTTGATGCGGATCATAAGATATTGAATGACGCCTATGCCTTGCTAGAAAAAAACAGGCATTTTCACGATAACCAGCAATTTCATGAGGCATTAAAAGCCATCTGGGATGTGATTGGGGATGCTAACCGTTATGTTGATGATATGGCGCCATGGGCATTAAAGAAAACAGACACGGCACGCATGGCTGATGTTTTATGGGTTCTTTGTGAGGTGATCAGGGCGGTGGCATTGATGCTTCAACCGTATATGCCGCAATCCATGGAACGCCTGCTTGATCTGATAGGGGTTGGAGGTAATCAACGCCATTTTGATCAGATTTCTGCTGATGCTTCTCTCGCCGGAGCCACGCCTTTATCCAAGCCTGAGCCAGTATTCCCCCGCTTTGTAGATGAAGAAAGCAGAGCAGAATGACCATGACTATGACCAAGCCCGAACAACTATCAGGTGTTATTGATAGTCACGCGCATATTGATTTTCCCGTATATTCAGATGATCGGGACGATATGCTGGCACGGATGCAGGCGGTTGGCGTTAGTGATGTGATTTGTATCGGAACAACATTAATGCATGCCGATAGCCCGCAACGCATGGCGGAATATGCTGATAATATCTGGTTTACCGTGGGCGTACATCCCAATCACGCGGACGAAGAAGAGCGTTACGATGATGGTGACGCGATGCGCGCGCTTGCCGCGCACCCGCGTTGTGTGGCCATTGGTGAGGCTGGGTTAGATTATTTTCATAAAAAAGCAGACCCACAACGCCAGAGAATTAGCTTTGAAACTCAGCTTGCGGTTGCGTCCGATCTTAATCTGCCGATTGTTATTCATTCGCGTGAAGCTGATGAAGATATGATTAAAATTCTGGACGATACCAGCAAAAACATGCCGATAAATGGCGTTATGCATTGCTTTAGCAGTGGTGCAGAACTTGCTGTAAAAGCAATAGAAATTGGATTTTATATATCATTATCCGGAATATTGACCTTTAAATCATCAGACTGGTTGAGAGATATCGTGCGTGATCTGCCTATTGATCGCCTGTTGGTGGAAACTGATGCGCCTTATCTGAGCCCTGAACCCGTGCGAAAAATAAAGCGGAATGAGCCAGCGCATGTCATACATACACTGTCCTGTCTGGCAGAGATCAAAGGGGTAGGGGTACAGCAACTGGCCGATATCACGGCCGCAAATACCCGCCGGCTGTTCCACCGGATGGAGAAACCGGCATGAAAATTACCATGCTGGGATGTGGTACATCTGTTGGTGTGCCCACGGTTGGGCCTGCCGGATGGGGTGATTGTAATCCTGCAAATAAACGTAATTTCCGGCAACGCTGTGCTGTTCTGGTTGAAAAAGATGATTTTACGCTATTGATTGATGCAGGGCCTGATATTCGCAATCAATTATTAGCGCATGAAGTCAAAAAAATTGATGCGGTACTGATAACACATACGCATTCTGATCATGTGGCCGGGCTGGATGATTTGCGGCCATATTACTTTAATAAGCGTGAGCGAATACCGGTTTATGCCACGGCGCATGATCTGGATACCTTGCTTGAGCGTTTTAATTATCTGTTTTTCAAAAGCAGCGATTCCCCAAGCTATTTTCAACCGGTTCTTCATGGTCAAACGATGGAAGCCGATAGCGTGTTTAACCTTGGCGGTATTGAGATTAGAACATTATTACAATTTCATGGCCGCGTAACCACGCTTGGCTTTGTTTTTGATGGCCGCTTTGGTTATTCTACCGATGTAGTTGATATGCCAGAAGAAGCGTTTGATCATTTAACTGATCTGGAATTATGGATTGTAGAAATGTTGCGGGATGAACCGCATCAGGCACATGCCCATTTTGATCTGACAATGGAATGGATCACCCGTTGCAAGCCCCAAAAAGCGATGTTGACGCATCTTGGACTGGAAAGTGACTATGATACGCTATTAGCCAAATGTCCAAAAGGGGTTGAACCTGGCTATGATGGGTTCACGATTACGCTTTAGCATGATGTTTATCTGCTAAAAACGCGGCTAATAATGGCGGCATGATAGTCAATCACGTTTCTTCTCGCCGGTTTTTTACTGGGTTTTCGCTTATAGAATTGCTTGTTGTTGTTGCTATTATTGGCATACTCGCGGCGGTTGGCGTGGTTGGCTATCAACGATATCTTGTTTCCACCCGAATTGACGTTGCTCTTAACAACTTCAGAGAAGTTAATCGCGCCATAGAAAATGATATCATTACGTTTAATGGTGATATCAATACCGCATCAGAGCTAACATCCGGGCGGGAAAATCTGGCTATTTTTGGTGCAGATCAAAGCCTTTTAGGCTCTTGTGAGGCTTTTGCCGTCACCATTGTAGAATCCATGAATATCCAATTTGATAATCCGATCAATCCGGGTTCACCATCCGCGGTTTATGGAAATTTATTAGCTACTCAACCGGATGGTTCGATCACGAATACAACCGTAAATCCGGGGACTACCGTTATTGCCTGCAATCTGCCCAATGCGCTGGTTAATGATGATGGTACTGTCCGGCTATACCGGTGCCTATGCACCGAAGCACCATGCCAGTTTACAGCAGATACTGATCTGACCGGACTTACCGAAACGCAAAAATACGAATCCGGTAGATGCCCACGGCCGGGTGTTTCTACCAATAATAATCTGTCCAGTGATCCATTTAATCCAGTGATTTAATCTGAACATAAATCAGAACACAGACAGCCGTATTTATATATGAACACCCCTAGATGGAGCAGAACCCATGCCTTTCCCGTTAGTTTTTCCAGTATTTTCTCGTCTATATATATGTTTTTTTATAACTGGATTGATGATGGGCTTAACGATGTCGCCACATGCCATAGCTGGTTTTGGACATACCAAATCATATGGGTTTGGTGGGGCTAACACACCATCGGGTGTCACAACCGCACCAACACCATCGCAACCACGAAATCCTAATCAGCAAAACACTCCTGATAATACCCCGCCGGTATTTTCAAATGTTCCATCGCGGCTGGATTTAACGACACAGACAACCGGCAATGTGTTGAACATAACAGCACAGGATGCAGCATCATCATCGGTTAGTTATCAACTAGAAGGCGCAGGGGCAACGCATTTTACCATTAATTCCTTGACAGGTGCCATTACCCTCACATCACCATTATCGTCGCAGCAATCACCATTATTGCTTGTTGTTGTAGCGAACGACAATGCTGGTAATGCGGTAAGACAGAATATCAACATCAACATCATGCCGGCAACATTACAGCAACCGCTAACATTTGCGGCGCTTCAAGGGGTCGATACGCAGGAACAACAGAATCTGCAATTGCCGAATGTAAGCGGCGGTTCCGGGCAGGGGCAGCTTAGTTATAATAGCGTAACCCCGAATATCTGTTCGGTTAATAGCAATGGTCAGGCCACCGCTTTGCGTGCCGGAACATGCCGGATTAATGCCAGCAAGGCCGGTTCAGGTGATTATCTGGCCATCAGTACACCATCACCATATCAATTTACAGTTACGCAAGGCCCATATGCCTTTAATGGGCAAACATATTCACGCTGTACGGCAAGCCCGCGGCCGTGTAATGCGGTGAACGGTCAGGTTATGGCAACAAAAGCATTTGTTGAACGCGGCGAATGTGACGCGGTTATTCATCGCAACGGGGCTAATTGTCCATCATTTATGGGCAATTGTGGCTATAATAACCGGATATGGGCAACCTTTATGGTGGTGCGTGAAGGCACATGGTATTGGCGGTTGTCACCATCAACATCAACAGCAAATAAACCGGTTAGCACATGGCGGACACATAACTGGCGCAATTATATGTCAAATGATCGTCCTGTAACCCAGACCACTCAATTTCCGGATGATACCTTTGATAATAATGGCACACATATTAATCTGTGCATGCGGCCATGATTTATGAACCCATGTTCAGATCGCTTCGCGCAATATTGTTATGTAACTAGATTAATAATAAGTTCTAATATGTTATAATTAAATAGAATTTCATTGGCCAGTTAATAAAAATGCGGTAAATACAGCAAAATAACTTTGCTAAAATATGATGTTAATCTCTCGATAATTGACACCCTATGTTATGTAATTCATCCGATTGAGATCAGATATTATATAATTCATTAATTACACAGCTCAGATGTTATATGATTTATCCATTGTTTAGATCAGATGTTATGTAATTTACCATTTGTTTATACTAGATATTATGTAATCTGTTGATTACATAATATACATTATGCGACAAATTGATTTATGAAGTAATGACAAGAAAGCCATGATTACAGATATTGCCTATTCCTAAGATGTCAAAACAGATAACTGTTCCATCACCGGCCATATCCCTATTCCCTTATTCCCTTCAATACCACGCAAAAATGATACGATATCCATTTCCAATCAAATAGGCGGTTGATCAAATCAGAAAGCTCTGATAACTCTAGATTAACTCTTGGGGTGCTTGATAGATGTCATTTGGCAATATCAGGCTGAGATATATACCCACAGAACCTGAACCAGGTAATGCTGGCGAAGGAAAGAGTCACGCTATTAGCGCATAATAGCAATCTCTTCGCTTTCGTTAGTATCCTGACATTGTTATTTAACTTTGGAGGATATTATGTTGAAAACAAAATATAAATTATCATTAAAGGCCATTTCCCTTCTGTCACTCTTTATATTGGTGAGCCCTGCTCTGGCTGATGATCACAAACCGGAATTGACAGTCTATACTTATGACAGTTTTGCTGCTGATTGGGGGCCGGGCCCACAAATCAAATCTGGCTTTGAGCAGACATGCGATTGTGTGCTGACATTTGTTGGGCTTGATTCCTCGCTTGGTATTCTTGGCCGGATCAGACTGGAAGGCAGTAACAGCAAAGCGGATGTTATTCTTGGCCTTGATACGTCCCAATCAGATATAGCCAGACAGACAGGATTGCTAGCACCCCATGGATTAACAAATCTATCGAAACGGCTTGATCTGCCAGATGCCGCTGGCACTTGGAATGATCAGCATTTTGTACCTTTTGATTGGGGTTTTTTCGCCTTTATTTATGATGAAACCAAACTGTCAGACGTTCCCGCATCAATGGCTGATTTAATCGCAGCAGATCAGGATATGCGGATTGTCATACA
>JABIWM010000168.1 GCA_018701255.1 Alphaproteobacteria bacterium
CTTGGCATTAATCGGGTCCAGCCAGAAATGCAGATCAATATTGCCGTGATCATCATGATCATCATGATCAGCGTGGTCATCATGGTCTGCGTGATCGTCATGATCAGCGTGGTCATCATCATGGTCTGCGTGGTCGTCGTGATCATCATGGTCATCGTCATGATCTGCGTGGTCGTCGTGATCATCATGATCATGATTTTCAAAATCGCCCCCTTCACGGAGCTTGATTTTCGTCAATCCGTGGCTATCCATCAACGCGACTGATGTGGCGTTTGTGGCAATGCCCTCAATGGGTTTTTCCAGAAACCGTTCCAGATCATGACCAATCCAGAACACCAGATCAGCGTTTTGCAACAGCTGAGCCTGCGACGGTTTTAGCGCATAATTATGCGGCGACCCTGTGCCCTCAATAATCAGATCAGGCGTGCCAGCCCCGTCCATAATAGCCGCGACCAGCGCATGCACCGGCTTGATGGATACAACGACATTAACCTCAGCTTGTGCCGCGCCTATACCGGCCGCAAGCATAGTTGTGGCCAGAAAGATGGATGTTACGTTACGCATGTTATCCCTCGCAGAATATGGATGTAAATGTAAACCGATTTGTGATAGAACATTGATTAATCTTTATGTTATAACATAACATTATAGAATGCCAAGCAGTTAAAATAGTCATTTAATTCCGCATAATTATGATAAGTTGAAAATATGTCTGTATTAAAAGAACCCGAAATGCTCGTATCGCTAGAAAATGCCGGAATATCCAGATCAGATCGCTGGTTAGTGCGCGGCGTTTCCATGAGCGTGTCTGCGGGGGAGATTGTTACCCTGATCGGCCCTAATGGGTCGGGCAAATCCACCACCGCCAAATTGACACTGGGATTGCTGCAACCGGATGAAGGAACGGCATATCGTAAACCACATCTCAATGTTGGTTATGTGCCGCAAAAACTTGATCTGAACTGGACATTGCCGCTATCTGTTAACCGCTTTCTGCAATTGACCAATCGGGCAAGCCGCGCGCAAATCAACGATGCACTGGCATCAACAGACACGCTTCATCTGGCCAATGCCCAGATGAGCAATCTGTCAGGCGGTGAGTTTCAACGTGTTCTGCTGGCAAGGGCTATCTTGCGTGCGCCAGATTTTCTGGTGCTTGACGAACCGGTTCAAGGCGTGGATTCCAACGGGGAATTGGCGCTATTCAGCCTGATCGAAAATATTCGCAACACGCTGAATTGCGGCGTGCTTTTGATATCGCATAACCTGCATATCGTGATGGCGACAACCGATAGGGTGATCTGTTTGAATGGCCATGTGTGCTGTTCCGGCTCACCGGCAAATGTGGCTTCCAGCGCGGCGTTTAAATCGCTTTTTGGCGAACATGTTACCTCTGGTCTGGCGTTTTATGAACATAACCACGACCACGAACACCTGCCCGATGGCCGCATTCATCACAACGCCAGAACCGGTGGTGAGGAAAATATCGATGCTTGATGATTTCTTTTTCCGGGCTGTTCTTGGCGGGATTGGCGTAGCGCTTGTGGCCGGGCCCTTGGGCTGCATTATTATCTGGCGGCGGCTTGCCTATTTCGGGGATACGCTATCGCATTCTGCGTTGCTGGGCATTGCCCTTGCGTTACTGTTTGACATAAATGTGACGCTGGCGGTTTTTGGTATTTCGGTGGCGGTCTCAATGCTTTTGATAGTTCTGCAACGCCGTGCCAGCCTGTCTTCTGATGCTTTGCTGGGGATGCTGGCACATTCTTCGCTGGCGATTGGTCTGGTGGTTCTGGCGTTTATGACTTGGGTTCGTGTTGATTTGATGGGTTTTCTGTTCGGCGATATTCTCGCCATCACTCCGCTTGATCTGGCTATAATCTGGGGAGGCGGAATATCTGTTCTTGCGGTTGTCTTTATCATCTGGCGGTCATTATTTGCCGCCACGGTTAGCTATGAAATTGCAACAGCAGAAGGATTAAGCCCGGATCATGCCAATTTTATTTTCATGATCATGATGGCCGGCGTTATTGCAATTTCCATGAAAATAGTTGGCGTGTTGCTGATCACGGCATTGCTGATTATTCCGGCGGCAACGGCACGGCGGCTATCCAACTCACCTGAACAGATGGCTATATTTTCATCTATCATCGGGCTGATTTCTGTCTGGGGCGGGTTGTTGGGATCGCTGGAATGGGATATTCCTGCGGGGCCCAGCATTGTTGTTGCGGCGCTGATATGCTTTGTCCTATCGGTCATGCCTATACCGAAACGCCAGAGGGCAAGATGAAATTAGATAACCAAATCCCCGAAAAAGAGTTATGATAATCTCATGTCAATAATAAGCGCTCATAACAAACACGACCTGACAAAAAAACAATCTCAGGTGATTGAAACGCTGGCTAAAGCCGGCCGTCCTTTGGGCGCATATACTATCCTTGATGAATTGCGCGATGATGGGTTTAAAGCACCGCTTCAGGTATATCGGACACTTGATCAGCTGATCTCGCTTGGCTTTGTTCATCGTCTGGAAAGCTTAAATGCCTATATCGTATGCCAGATGGAAACCTGTGGTTCGACCGATAATCTGAATACGTCTTTTATTATTTGTGATCTATGTGGACTGGTTGAGGAATTGCCGCATACCGCCGTGGAAAGTGCCGCGCGTATCTTGCTGGATAAGTTGAATTTTACCCCAACAAAATCGACTATCGAAATCCGCGGGCTATGCCATGCTTGTCAATCTTGACGCTAGCAGAATACAAAAATAAACTGCGGTAAATCTATCGTTTACATTTAAATTGTTTCTGACAGCCAGCGCTTGGGTCCTCAGCACTCATCGTTACTTTATTGCCAGATTGCGACCGGTAAATACACATGGTCACGCCATCAACAACCTCAACTTTTTTGAGCCGGCATCTTTCCAGAACATGGCGGGGATTTTCTGTTGAGCCTTTGGATGAATAGGTTTTTGCCGCCGCCAAAGCATCTGTGCTAACCATCATTCCTGCTAACGTTCCGCCTATCGCAAGCATCAAAGTCATTATCATGATTCTGGCGTATTGAAAGCGGGATTTAGACATCAGGTGTAGCATCTTCGATATCATCTTCTGATCCGGGCAGATATGCCTTACCCTGAATAGCTCTTGCCCCCAGAACATTGATCAGATCAGGGTTATCAGCCAGAACTTTCTTGAGCATTTCTTCAACTTTTGCTTCGGCATCTTCGGGTTTATCGACATCCATATCGGCCATCCCGTCAATGATCCAGTGAATTTTGACTTGCATGTGAGCTCCTGTTATTGCGTGCTTATGCTACTTGCCAAACGACAAGCCGTAATAGGTTGTTCTGGCTTCTTCTTGTAAATCTATCATGGTTTCAGGTTCCAGATAACTGGCCGCCTCATCTCTGGCTTCCTGACTTCCTTCTACTCCTACTGCTGACGCGATAGAATACCATAAATAGGCCTGTTCATAATCTGGTTCATAAAGTATCTCGCTGAAATATTGTGCATAATGGACGATGGCACGTTTATCACCTTTATCAATTCTTTCCTTGAGCAGCGTGGCAATATCGTCACGGACATCATCTGTGGTGTCTTCGGGTAGCAGATCAATAATCTCATCAGCAAGCATCTGTGCTTTTTCAATGCCCCCCAGATGCGCTAGCCATGCCCATTTAAGCGCGTCCGGATAATGTTGCGGCGTGCCGCGTCCGGATTTCAGCAACAAAGCCAGATTAAACTGGGCATCATGTTGCGCGGCATTGGCCTGCATTTCAAACAATTGAAAGGCGTGAGAATAATTACCGGATTTAGCAGCTTCCACCGCTTCCATGAATGTCTCATCACTGGTTGCGATATGATCACCATGGTTTTCTGCACTGGCCGGATTACTGACCAGACCATTGCCCAGACCATTGCCCAGAACACATGCTGATACCGCCATTATTATCAGATATCTGCGCATGATTTATCGTCCTGCCATCATAACAAGCTGTAAATAGAAAATTCGTGTGCGAAATTTGGAATGTTGCTTTTTTTCATAAACGACAATGCGCGGGCGATTGCTATCCGGTTTTTGAAACTCAATGATCATACTATCCGGCATTTCCACCCCATGGGCCGCTAACGTCGATTGCGGGTCACGGGAAAAGTTTTCATGAAACGGCGCGTCAATCCATGTTCTGGCCAATGCCCGCCCCAGAATATCCGGCAGTCGATTGCGGACATCTTCTTTATCGGCAAGCTTGATAGAACCCTTGACCAGATCAAATGGATGACCATCATCAGCCCGCACCACAGCAGGTGGTTGTGCAGGCCGGACTGGCACAAGGGCATTTGGCGGATTGCTCATA
>JABIWM010000026.1 GCA_018701255.1 Alphaproteobacteria bacterium
CTGATCAACGGCAGAACAATTCTGAACATGGATGGAACAAAACCATAACCCATCACACGGCTAGCCGGAACCAGCGAATCCGGCATTCGTTCCAGTGCCGCCCGCACAGACCCAAGCCCGACCGCCTGAAACCGGATCAGATAGGCAAAGATCAGCATCACCAATCCTCCGCCAAGCAAGCCGCCCCATGATGCCCCGAATAGCGTTTGACCAATCCAGTTCCATCCCTGATCAATCATGCTGACGGCGGCCAGCACACCAAGTGCCAGAACCGTTCCCGGAAAGGCATATCCTGTTGCCGAAACACTGGCTAATGGACGGGCAATGGCTGAGGGAATATAAAACGCAATCACGCCAACAATTAATGCACAGATCATAACCACGCATACCCCTAACCCTGCCGCAATCACGGTATTTGTTATGGCCGCGCCAACAACTGGCAAATGATCAAATCCTTGGGAAAAGGTATGAGAGATCAGAATAATAACTGGCAGGACAAATCCCAGAATAACCGGCACCAGACAGATCACTGGTAATATCCAGCGCCAATGGCCTTGTACGTTTTGTCTTGGAACGCCATTTACGCTTCGGTTAGTAATGGAAAACTGACTGTTGCGGCGACCATAACGTTCCCAGCCCAATAGAATAAATACCAGCGCAAAGGCCAGCAATGCCAATTGCGCGGCGGTGGTCATATTATTCATTCCCAGCCAGACATTATAGATACCAAGGCTTAACGTCTCAACGGCGAAAAAATCAACCGTGCCGAAATCGGCAACAACTTCCATCAGCACCAGCGCAAGTCCGGCAATGATAGCCGGCCGGCCAAGCGGTAAGGCAACAACCCAGAATAAGCTCCGCCCCGACATTAGGGTTACTTCGAATAATCGTGCCGGTATCTGGCTAAACCCACTGCGCGTCATCAGATACACATACGGATAAAGCACCACCCCCATAACAAATATCGCACCGCCCAGACTACGAATATCCGGAAACCAGTATTCGGTCATATTCGTATAACCGAATGTTGACCGGATCACCGTTTGCACCGGCCCCGAATAGTCCAGAAAATCGGTATAGACATAAGCAATGATATAGGATGGTATCGCCGCCGGCAGTAATAACATCCAGCCAATCCAGCGCCGCCCCGGAAACTCATAACGGCTAACAATCCATGCGGTAGAAACACCAAACACCAATGCCAGCAATCCCACCCCAAGCATCAGAATAATCGTGTTGCCGAGGTAACGGAAAAAAATCGTTTCCAGCAGATGCCACAATAATCCCTCACCATCACCGATGGCGGTAATAGCTATTGAAACCATCGGCAGAATCAGCAATATGCAAATCACAATCATGGCAAAAAGAAACCATGATTGCCGCGCCCAACTGGGCTTACCGCGACCAGAAAAGATCAAGCTAGGTGCGGCATATAAATGTCTGTCTGGATGTTCGTTCATACTAAATCAAGTTCATCACACGCGTTCGATGCGATCCTATCACTAAGGCAATGAATTGCAATGATAATGAGAATAGTTTGCAAAAGTGGTTTGCAAAAAGCCGCCGAACACCATTTATGGTATTTTTTAAACCGGAATAAAATTGAATATGTGTTCTAGTCTTTTTTCAACTTACGGCCGAATAATTCTAACCGGTGCCCTACCAGATCAAAGCCCATATCATGCGCAATTTTTTCTTTTAATGCTTCCAGTTCGGCGTGAAAAAACTCATGTATCTCGCCACTATCGACATCAACAAGATGTTCATGATGGCCGCGTGCCAGCTCATATCTGGCCTTGCCATCACCAACTTCTATTTTTTCAATTAAATCTGCTTGCTCAAGCAGGCTGACCGTCCGGTAAATCGTGGCAAGGGAAATGGTATCATCGATATCAATGGCACGGCGATAAATCGTATCAACATCCGGATGATCATCCGCGCTATCAATCAGTTCAACAATGATTCGGCGCTGATTGGTAATTCTTAGCCCTGCTTCAAGGCACTTATCAATGATATTCGTCATATGGCTTTCCAGTTTTGAATGTTTCTATACTAGCGCGATCATCACCTGACATCAAGTCAAGTCATGCCGCGTCAGATTAATCTATCAAAACGTCATCACCATTTCTTATTATGCCGCCAGATATGACCCGGCAACAGACTCCGCCGCGCCATGCCGGCGTCAAAGATTGCCGTAATCCATCGCTGATAGCATCCATCATTTCACATGGCTCTGTTTCTTCTGTTACTTCTAGTTCGACCGACCCGATGCGAATAATCTGGCCAATCGTTTGTGGCGACCGGCATCCGCTGACATAAAGGTTTGCCCGCCGCTTGATCCAGTCATGCTGTTCGCCAATCTCGGCACAGGCATCTGTCCAGTCATCAGCGAATAATACGCTGATCTGGCGGGTTCTTTTGCGGCCACGCGCATCACCGGTGATGCCTGCTTCAATCGTTATTTCTGCTTCTGTTCGTGGTTCCATTGGTGCCAGAATTTTTGGTGCAATTGCGATGCCGTCCAAAATTGCCATGATGCTTAACCCTTTACTGGTGGTTTAAATAATCGCCATTTCAAGATAGGGGCGATGTTCAAGAATGCGGTCTATTCCAAGCGGGCTTAGATCAAGGCTTTGATACGCGCCATGCATGATCAATTCGGCCACGCCTCTGCCCATGCCCGGTGATTGTTGTAACCCATGGCCGGAAAATCCGTTCATAAAAATAAAGTTATCACAATCCGGATGTAACCCGACTATCGCGTTCTGATCAACCGTATTATAAGAATAATGTCCTGCCCAAACATTGACCATCTTCACCGCTTCAAATGCCGGAATACGGGATGCCAGAATTGGCCAGACATGGTTTTCCCAATAGCTGTGATCCATGGCAAAATCATCATGCGCGCGGGGATAGTCATCCGCTGGCGGTGACCCCACCATATACTGGCTCCCGTAAGTGCGATAATGGATTCCAGTAGGATCAATAGTCAGCGGCAAATCCTGATCCAATGGCTGTTCGGCCTCAATGATATAGGTATAGCGAATACGCGGCTCAACCGGTAGCGGATCAAAACCGGCCATTTCTGCCGTTTTTGATGCGCGTGTACCTGATGCGTTGATAATCGTTCCTGCTGTAATGGTTTCACCCGAAGCAAGCGTGATGCCCGTGACTTTCCGTCCGGTGCGGGCAATGGCGGCGACTTCGTTTTCGATGTATTCTACACCGGCATGTCTGGCGCTTCGCCGGAACCATTCAAATATGGTGCTGCCCTCAAAATAGCCTTCGTCTTTGGTGTTCAGTGAACCCAGAATAATGTCATCCAGTTCATAAAACGGATAACGGGCGGCGATATCCGCCGGAGAAAGAATAGTTGTGCCAGCCCCCAGATCAGATTGTATCACCTGCAGTTTTTTAAGAATCTCAGCCTTGGCCGGATCATCTGTCAGATAAAGATATCCGAAATTCTGTATTCGTAATTCCGGCACGTCAGGCTCAGGTGCCATAAATTGTTTAAAATCGCGGATAAAATCGACAGTGAATTGTGACAGGCGTATATTCAGCTCATTGGAAAATTGTTGCCGGACACATGAATTGGTGTGGGACGTTGACGCGAATTCATAGCTCAAATCACGATCAACAACCAGAACAGAGCCATCAAACCCGTAATGCTTTTTCAGGAACCATGCACAAGAAGACCCCATCATGGCACCGCCAATAATCACCACATCATAGCTATTCTTTTCAGGAATCGTTTTGTTAGGTGCCATTCCGCTATCCTCAATCATCGCAACCATGTCATGCCGATATGCTGACATATCAGAAACCGCCTGACAATATGGCAGATGATTTTATCGTGAGGAAATGTAGAAAGATATTCAGAGCTTATCGGCTTCAGATATATGTGATGCGGTTAAGTGATTATCGGTAAAAACCGGCGCGCTGTTTTCATCTATTTCTTTAATGGTTACACCGATTTTTCCGAAGCTGCCATCAAATGCGGTTTTGCCATCGGTAAGTGACCCGAATGAGCCGTTCATATAGACTTGGGCAACTGATTTCAGCTGATCAGATACTGGATCAATTCTCCCTACCTTGCCCATAACCAGACCATCAAGCACTTCATCTGCATCTAATAGCGCATTGCCGTTTTCGTCTTCGAGAATCGCTGGCAGGTCGTTTTCGGTAAAGCTGTTTGTTTTATATATCTGGCCGCTGGTCAGGTCGGCATCAAACTGATCCGAATAATCCTGATATGGATTGCCGCCAAGATCAATTTGTTCAATCTGATAACTGCCGCTGATTTTCAATCCGTCATAATCCAGATCAATGCTGTAACTGAGCTTACCGGAACCGGTGCCAGTGACGGGGGATAATTCCAGCCCGTTGCCGCTAAACTGTGCCGTGCCAGCATACTGATCTGAAATCAAATCGGCATAGGCGCTATCCAGCCCCGGATTACCCAGCCCCGGTGCCGGTGACGTGCTATATGTCATCCAGACAGGGATAGCACCGGATACAGATAAATCCAGCAAATCGCTTTCCAGAACGACCCCTGTATTTTCATCTGGCTTGAGCTGTTCTGTTGTTAAATCTGTAAATTGCAGAAGCTTTTTGTCTTCTGTTAAAATCTCACCCAGCGTTGTCACATCAATTTTTTTACCATCATCGGCCAGCGCCACTTTTAGTAATCCGAACGCATCGGTTTCGGTTTCTACGTCTTCTATTTTGGCCGCAATAATGGCTTTAGCCGCGTCTTTACGTTCGGCTTTATCAATCTTGCCATCCTCATTTTCGTCTGCTTTTTTACCAAGCGCGGCCAATATTACATCCGCTTCAGACGGGTTATCTTTATCTTTATCATCACCCTCATTTGCCTGTTTGTCATCTGTCTGTTTATCCTCTGTTTTTTGATCAGCCGCTGTTTTTTCATCCGGCTTTTCATCTGGATTCTCATCCGGCTTATCGTCTTTATTTGCGGTTTTTGCTTTATTGATTTCTTCTGGCGTTAGCTCTGCTGTGATGTTTGCAATATCTGTTTCTTCAAACCGGAACGGATCACTTGCTGACCCTGTTTCGGTGATTGTCACGCCCCATCCGGATCGGAAAATATCTGTTACCGCCGCGTCCGGAATATCATTCCGCTGTAACGATACCGCGCCTGATAGCAATAATAATGTGGCAGAACCATCTGTATTGACGCGGCCAGCGACACTTGTTCCGCGAATAGCCGCCGTTGTATGTGACAGTTTCAACACCATACCATCGGGATTGTTATCGGCAATTTTACCTGAAATAAATTTGAAACTTCCATTTAGCACCTGTGCGCTAAGTGATCCATTTGCGCCATCCGCCGGATCATAGATGAACGCATCAAAGCGGATACTGCTATCGGGGCCCATGGTAAATACGGTCTGGTCTTTCAGCATGACCTGCATGGTAACATCGGCGCCAGTCATAATCACATCATTCAGAAATATGGGATCGCCGGTATCTGCTTTGCGGCCAATATGTTCGCCTGTTATGTCTTGATATGTGACCTGAACCGGCGCGGTTGTTACCGCAATAACGCCGCTAACCGGACGGATATTTTGCGCCTCAGACGCGCTGATCTGAACGCCAATGGATGCAACGCAAAGCACCATAATCAACCAATAAGAACAAATATCTGAACACGATTTCATCTGCTAATCCTTTTCATCACGATCCGCATCACCACTATCCGGGGATGAATGACAGATGATAAATAAACTGATTAGCGCGTTACTGATATTTGTCTTTACGGGCTTTATCCTACCCACATGGGGGATGGCGCAAAATCCGGATATAACGGATTTGCCAGATGATGCGCGTATTATTGAACAACAAGCATTTGATCTGGTGTTTGTTGATCCGGATAATCCGGCATTGAATATTGAGCTGGCAAAAATACAGCTGCGATATGGCAATTACAAAGCCGCTATCGGCAGCCTTGAACGTATTCTGATTTCTAATCCTTCTGATGCGAATGCCCAGTTTCTGTTAATGCAGATTTATATGCTAACCGGAAACCATATTGATGCCAGACGATATGCTAACCATATCCGCGTATCCGAGCTTGCAACCGGTGATCAGATTAGCACAGCAGAACAGATCATTACCCGACTGGATACCGAAAACCGGCCATTTGTGTTTTCCGGATTTCTAGCACTTGGTGGCGGCATAGATGACAATCCCGAAGGCGGATCAAAATATAATCGCGCTCTGATTGGCAATATTATCGGCGCGCTGGACAAACAGGCACAAGCAGAGGAATTTTTGACAACATCACTGATGCTTGATCTGACCGCAAGACTAGAAAACCAGAGCCAGAGCCAGATACAAATCCGGCTTCTGCAACATTTGCGTGATTATAGCCATTATAATGCTGGGGATTTATCCTCAACCGGCATTGTTGCTAATTATACGCATCCCTTTGCCGCCATGCGGTTTGATGCTTCGGTTAATGCTAATCATGTTGCCATAAACGGTAGCCCGTATCTGAACATTTATGGCAGTGACATAAATATTGCTCATCATCTGGCTAACCGGATCAGCGGCACATTGACCACTTCGCTATCACGGCGGGTATATAAATCCCGCGAAGTCAACGCGACCCTGCAAACCGGCCATAGTTATCTGATCAGCTATCGCATCTCCCGCGGCTTTGATCACGCCCAGATCAGCGGTTATATCAGCACCGAATATACCGATGCCACCGCCGCGTGGGAACGCTATTCTTTGCGGCGCGCTGGTGCCGATATCACAACCGATATCATGCCCGGATTAACAATATTTTCGGCTAGTTACGGCACCCGTGATCACGCGCATCTGAACCCCGC
>JABIWM010000169.1 GCA_018701255.1 Alphaproteobacteria bacterium
CTTGGTGGATAATAGTGAGGGATTTTCAAGATGCATATTCAGTGTCCATCTTGTCAGACGGTTTTTGCAGTCGAAAATGATGAGATTTCAGCCGATAAGGGCAGGCAGGTCAGATGCTCCATCTGTGATCATATCTGGACAGTCACCCGCGCCAATGCGCTGGCGGGCAAGCCTGCGGCAACATCCGGTTTAAAGCATGGCAAGCGTAAATGGCTGATTATATTGGTGATAATAGCAGGATTATTGCTTGGCGGTGCTGTGATATGGCGCAATGTTGTGTCAGCTATGTTCCCATCGGTTATCGGTATTTATTCAGCATTTGATCTGTCTGTTCTGCCAGATGTGTCTGTGGTGGAGATAAGGAATATCCGGGGCGAAAGACAGGGCGATACGGTTCGTATTCGGGGTGAGATTGTGAATACAAGCATGTGGCCAACCCATGCACCCCCCATATTTGTTTCGGTGCAGAACATGGCTGGTGCGATTCTGGCTGTCAAAGAGGTAGAACCGGATGCGCCGATTATTTCGGCAGGTAGCGCCTTACCGTTTAATGTTCAACTAACCCTTGATGAAGAATTACGCGCCGATGTTGAAACAGAGATTGTGGCTATCGCGGTTGAGCGTATGCCTAAATCGTATCAAGCGAAGCCGGAATGATATCCATTGCAAGCAATTCGCTTATCTGTTGCGGCTTTGATATGCGATGCGCTGTCCCATCAATAACCATGACCTCTGCCGCCATTGGCCGCGTGTTGTAATTTGATCGCATGACGGCGCCATATCCACCTGCTGACATGATAGCAAGCAAATCATTGGCGGCAAGGGCAGGCAAATCACGCCCAAGCCCCAGATAATCACCGGTTTCACAAACAGGCCCGACAATATCAGCAGGCAGTTCATGAGATGGTTGGGATGGATGCACAGCAAGCGGTTCAATCCGGTGATGCGCTTCATATAACGTTGGACGGATCAGATCATTCATAGCTCCATCAACGACAACAAACCGTTTGTCTTCATTGGTTTTGACATTGATCACCTGAGTGATAAGGCATCCGGCTTCGGCTACCATTGACCGCCCCGGTTCAATCGCCAGATGATAATCAGACTGATCAAACACCTGATTGACGGCATCACCAAAAGCAAGCAGATCAGCGGTCTGGCCTGTCATGTAATCAACGCCAATTCCTCCGCCCAGATCAAGACATGGAACAGAATATCCATCTTTGGCCAGATCATCGGCACATTGCCGCATATATTGCCATGCCGCGATAAATCCGGTGCAATCCATAATCTGTGAGCCAATATGAACGGCTAATCCAGCTGGACGTATGACACCGCTTTCAGCCATATGGATATAGATATCTCTGGCTAGATGGCCGGGAATCCCGAATTTCGTATCGCTACTGCCGGTTGAGATTTTGGCATGACCGCCTGCCTGAATATCTGGATTAATGCGTAACGCCACCGCCGGCTGATCACCGCTGGCTCTGGCTAGCGCGATAATCGTATCAATTTCGGCCTGGGATTCGGCGTTAATCTGGCCGATTTTTGCTGATATCGCGGCGCGCAGTTCATCCGGAGTTTTGCCAACACCGGAAAACACCATCTGTTCGGGGGTAAAGCCGGCGGCGATAGCGCGGGCAAACTCACCCATGGATACAATATCAACACCAGCGCCCAGTTTCTGCATTAGCCGCAAAACAGCAAGGTTTGAATTCGCTTTCATGGCATAATGAATACGCCTGTTCTTGCCGGAAAATATCGCGGTCATCGCGTGGTAATTCGCCGTTATAGCCGCCGCCGAATACACATAAAGCGGTGTGCCGAATTGATCAGCAATAGCATCAAGCCGAAGCCCGTCTACGCATAACTGATCTTTTTCACGATAAAATCCGGCCATAGTCATCAGATCACTGATCAGATGTGGTGCTGGCAGGTATTTCTGACGGGCGATAAGGGTCGCCGCGCTTGCCACATGCTGTTGCTGATAGCAATACAGATGCAATCAACAATCCGGCGGCCAGATATTTTATCATGGATGTATATTCGGTTGTCATCATCTATATCTTTCTGCCAATGCTTTTTACGGTAACGGTTCCTGTTCACACATAGCGCATGTGTCTGATCATGAAAACCGTTTTCTGGCGGCGGCGATAGCGTCACGCACCTGTTTTGGGGCTGTGCCGCCGAAACTGTTTCTGGATTCAACAGATGCCAGCGGGTCCAGCGACTTAAGGCAATCTGCATTAAGACCGCTATGAACAGATTGTAAATCATCCACCGTTAGCTGATCCAGCCGTAGCTGTTTTTTCTCAGCCAGCGCTACAACCTGACCGGTGATGTGATGGGCATCACGAAAAGGAAGCCCAAGTTCTAACACGATCCAGTCGGCCAAATCCGTTGCTGTTGCATAACCGGCATCAAGTGCTGACCGCATGGCAGTGCTATTGACGGTCATATCACGGATCATGCCCTCCATGACGGCAATCGCCAGCCCCAGATGATCACTGGCATCAAATACCGGTTCTTTGTCTTCTTGCATGTCCTTGCCATAGGTCATGGGCAGGCCTTTGATAACGGTCAATAAGGTAATAAACGCGCCGGTAATACGCCCCGGTTTTGCCCGCACCAGCTCAGCCGCATCAGGATTGCGTTTTTGCGGCATGATGGATGAACCAGTAGAAAACGCGTCAGAAAGCTGAATAAACCCGAACCGGTCGGATGACCAGAATACAATTTCTTCGGCCAGTCGTGACAGATGCGTGGCGGCAATGGCGGCGGCGGCCAGATATTCCATTGCAAAATCACGGGCTGATACCGCATCCATGGAATTGGCCATTGGCGCATCAAACCCCAATGCCGAAGCCGTCATATGGCGATCAATAGGAAAAGACGTTCCGGCTAATGCTGCCGCGCCAAGCGGTGATACATTCAACCGCCGCCGCGCATCAGCAAATCGCCCGCGATCACGGCCAATCATTTCGACATAGGCCATCAGATGATGACCAAAGGTAACAGGCTGTGCCGTCTGCATATGGGTATATCCGGGCATCAGCGTGTCTGCATGTTGTTCGGCCTGTGCCATTAATGCGTGTTGTAAATCGGCCAATGCGCCATCAATATCATCACATTGCTGGCGTACCCATAGCCTTAAATCTGTTGCCACCTGATCATTGCGTGACCGTGCGGTATGCAACCGGCCAGCGGCATCCCCGATTAACGTTTTTAGCCGCGCTTCTATATTCATGTGAATATCTTCGAGTGCGCGAGAAAATGTAAATTCACCGTTTCTGATTTCATCCCGAATAGTGCTTAATCCTGATAAAATAGATTCGGCATCGGCTGTGTTGATAATACCTTGCGCGGCAAGCATTCTGGCATGCGCTTCTGATCCGGTGATATCCTGTTCATATAGCCGCTGATCAAAATCAATAGACGCATTGACCGCAACCATCAGATCATCCTGATTGCCGGAAAACCGGCCGCCCCATATGGTGCTGGTGGAATTTGACTTGTTTCCCTGTTTGGTCATGTTATAGCTTCCTTATGCATGATCCTGATAAAACCAGATTTCTCCAGACGGTACATCCGACAATAATTCAGTCGCACCGTCCATCTGTTCAATGGTCAAGACGCCGTTTTGTGTTAAGCATGGCGGCGGGTATTGGCGGCATGTTTGCATCATCGGTCATGCCGTCATCTGCTTATGCCGTTCTGGATACACTGAAACCCCTTGCCATGCCAAGCCCGAAAACGGGTTTTCTTGGTGCGGATGGTCAGGATACCCGGCTTGCTGACTGGCGCGGAACACCACTATTAGTTAATTTCTGGGCAACATGGTGCCCGCCCTGTATTCATGAATTGCCATCCCTGATGCGACTTGATCAGCGTTTACGCCAACAGAATATGGCGGTTTTGTTGATCAGCGTTGATCGCGCCGGTATTGACAAGGCGCAACCATTTCTTGAAAAACTGGGTATTGCTGGCACTGAGCTGGGGTTTGATCCGCGTGGTGATCTGGCGAAATCTGTTGGTATCAAAGCCCTGCCGACCAGTTTCTGTATCAACGCTGATGGCATCATGACGGCACAGATTATTGGTGATGTTGAATGGGATCAACCGGCGGTTATTGAAACCATCCTGCCTTATCTGAGCGCATAAAAAAACGCCCTCAATTTTGAGGACGTTTTTATCATGTTAAGTAGGCCAGTATCCGGCTTGATTACAGCTGGCTGTCCAGTTCTGGCACGGCGTTAAACAGATCAGAAACCAGACCATAATCGGCAACCTGAAAAATAGGGGCTTCTTCGTCTTTGTTAATCGCCACAATGACTTTACTGTCTTTCATGCCGGCCAGATGCTGAATA
>JABIWM010000027.1 GCA_018701255.1 Alphaproteobacteria bacterium
AAAACAACGGAAAGCCGCCAATGCCGCGATTGAGTGCATTAATTGCGGCGTCTGTTACGCGGCCTGTGACGTGGTGCGGTGGAATGATGATTATCTGGGGCCTGCCGCGTTGAACCGGGCTTGGTCGCTGGTCAATGATGTGCGGCATAACCGCAAACAGGACACGATTGCGGCAGCCATGGGCGCGGGTGGATGCGGCAACTGCCACTCACAGGGGAATTGCATGACCGCTTGCCCAATCGGATTAAGCCCGACACGGTCTATCGCAGGCTTGAAACAGATGAGCTTGATGAGCTTAATGGGGAAGCGCGATGCTTGAGGTTAGATTATATGTATTGCAACGGCTGACAGCGGCAATCATGGCGCCAATGGTTATCGTTCATCTGGCAACAATTCTATATGCCACTCGCGCCGAATTAACCGCCGCGTCTATTCTGGCAAGGGTGCAATCCTCGCCGTGGCTAGTGGTTTTCTATACGGCATTTGTTGTCATGGTGGCGATACATGCGCCGCTTGGTTTACGCAAGATTCTGATCGAATGGGGACGCTTGCGGATGTCTGCCGCCAATATGATATCGCTAGTGCTATTCGTGGTTTTCCTCGGCATGGGATTGCGCGGCGTATGGGCATTAACCGGAGGCGCCGGATGATTACCCGTCAACGTCTTACGCTTAGCTATATGGCTTTCATCCTGCATCGTCTGTCCGGTATTGGGCTGGTATGTTTTCTGCCGTTTCATTTTCTGACGCTGGGCTTGGGGCTAGAAGGCGAAGCCGCGCTTGATCACATGCTGGCCTATACCGAACAGCCGCTCATCAAGGCAGGGGAGTTGATACTGGTAATATTATTCAGCCTGCATCTGCTATTAGGGATCAGGGTACTTATCATAGAATGGATGCCGTGGCCTGATCGTGCGGATGGGCATTATTATGGCGGATTGCGCGCCGGATGGATATTCGGCGGTGTAGCAATTGCCCTGATACTGGGCTGGATTTTTATTGATGGCGTAATGACATGACAACACAAATCAACACTCAACTAGACACAATCAAAACTGATATTCTGATTATTGGTACTGGCGGTGCGGGTTTATTTGCCGCGCTTCATGCCAAACAGGCTAATCCTGATCTGGATGTGACATTGGCGGTTAAGGGGCTGGTCGGCAAATGCGGATGCACCCGAATGGTACAGGGCGGCTATAATGTGGCATTGGCGGCCGGTGATAGCATTGAGCGGCATTTCATGGATACGATTGTTGGCGGTAAATGGTTGCCAGATCAGAAATTGGCATGGCGGCTATGTGAAACGGCGGTGGAACGGATTAATGAGCTGGAAAACGAAGTGGGCTGTTTTTTTGATCGCAATCCCGATGGAAGCCTGCACCAAAAGGCGTTTGCCGGACAAAGCTTTGATCGGACGGTGCATAAATCTGATCTGACCGGAATTGAGATTATCAACCGGCTGATGGAAAAAGTCTGGGCGGCAGATGTGCGCAAACTCGAAGAACATCGCGCGATTAAGCTGGTACGGTCTGCTGATCGGTCTGGTATTGCCGGTGCCATGCTGGTTGATATGCGAAGCGGAAGCTATCGTTATGTGGCGGCAAAGGCGGTGATGCTGGCCACTGGTGCCGGCCCCACCATGTATCGCTATCACACGCCATCGGCAGATAAGACATGTGATGGGCTGAATATGGCGCTTGATCTGGGGCTTAGCCTGCGTGACATGGAAATGGTGCAATTCCACCCGACCGGATTACTGGGCGGGCCCGATACGCGGATGACTGGAACAGTTTTAGAAGAAGGCCTGCGCGGGGCTGGCGGCTATTTGCTGAACGGAGCGCAAGAACGGTTCATGTTCAATTATCATGAGGCCGGTGAGCGCGCCACCCGTGATATTGTCAGTCGCGGCATTTATCAGGAAATGCGCGACGGCCGCACCACGCCGATGGGCGGCGTTTATATTTCCATGGCGCATCTGGGGTCTGAGCATGTGGCCAAAAGCTTTCCGGGTATGGTGAAACGCTGCCGTGATTGCGGATTTGATCTGGCTGGCGGGCTGGTTGAGGTAGTGCCAACCGCGCATTACATGATGGGCGGGATTACATTTAATGCCGATGCTAGCACCGCTATTGATGGATTATTTGCCGCTGGTGAGGATTGTGGCGGCGTTCACGGTGCTAACCGGCTAGGCGGCAATGGGGTTGCCAATTCTACCGTATTTGGCGGCATTGCTGGCGATAGCATGGCCGCGTATCTGAACCAGCGGAAAACGTGGCGCGATGCTGATCCGGCAGAGCTGGAACAGGCGATGGCCGATGCCGAATACCCGTTTACAAAATCAGGCGGTGATCTGTTTGCGCTTCGTCATGCGCTGGCCGAAACCATGTGGAATGATGTCGGGGTCATGCGTGATAAAACCGGACTGGATCGCGGGATGGCAACGCTTAAAACCTATGCCGGTGACATCATGGAAATGGGCATAAGCGGACAGGATAAAGCATTTAATATGAGCTGGCATGAATGGCTCAATCTGAAATCGCTGATCCGCATATCTGAAGCTATTGCCATGGCGGCCAGCGCAAGAGAAAACTCTCGCGGGGCGCATTACCGCGAAGATTTCCCGGATACAGGCAGTCTGGAGGCATCGGCAAATACGGTTATCCGCGCCACCGATAAAGGGCTGGAATTGACGCTGGAGCCAGTGGATTTCAGCATGGTTAAACCGGGGCAAAGCTTGATAGATGATGCGGCCGGAGTCCCGCCAGATCAATCCGCGTCACAGCAGAAGGAGCTGATATCATGACAATAACCGCAAAGCATATCGAAACAGCGGCTTATGAGATTATGAAAAAAGCGGCGATTGATATTCCCGATGATTACCTCACCGGAATAGAAGCCATGGCCGATACTGAAAGCGGTGATTTATCCGCATTTGTTCTGTCTGCCATGCTGGATAATTATCGCGCCGCCACCGAAGACCGGCGGCCAATGTGTGCAGATACCGGATTGCCGCGATATTATGTCAAGGTCGGCGATAAGGCGCGCATGGATAGTATGGTAGCACTGGAAGCCGCGCTCAGAAAAGCAACCGCTGATGCAACGCATGATGTACCGTTGCGGCCAAACCGTGTGCACCCATTATGGCGAACAGAACATAATAATAATCTGGGTATTAATTCGCCGGAAGTCGAATGGAGCTTTGAGCCGGATGCAGACTGGATTGATATCACCACGGTTCATAAGGGCGGGTTGTTCGGCACAGACTACCGGATGCTATTTCCGGGTGATGGCATTGATGGCATTAAGCGGTTTTTGCTGGATACATTGATCGCCTTTGGCAAACGCGGGTTAGCCTGTCAGCCAGCTATTGTTGGCATTGGCATTGGCGGTTCAAAAGACACCTGTATGCAACTGGGCAAACAGGCGGCCTGTTTGCGGGTTGTTGGTGATCGTAACCCTGATCCGGAGATTGCAAAATTAGAGCATGAGTTTAAAGAACTGGGCAATTCCATTGGCATGGGTGCTATGGGATTTGTCGGCTCATCCATGGTGGTTGATTGCCATATTGAGGTAGGATACACCCATACAGGCGGCATGCCGGTGAGTGTGCATACTTTTTGTCTGTCGTCACGCCGTGCTACGGCACGAATACATAGCGATGGCACGATTACATACCGGACAGACCCCAAATGGTTCACGCCATATATGCGGCGGGAGGGCATATCATGACCACAGCACCAACACGCAAGACCCATCATCTGACCATACCGGTAAAAGCATCAGATATAGCCATGCTGAAACCGGGGGATATCGTTTATCTGGAAGGCGTTGTCTATACCGCCAGAGAAGGCGTTTATGATCGGGTGCTGGAAAAACAACAACCCTTGCCAGTGTCTGGTCAATCGGGGTCTGATCTGTTTGATATCAGCAATGTTAATTTTCACTGCTCACCGGCGGCGGCAATATTAGATGATGGCAGTTACAAGATCGGCGGCGTGACAGCAACAGCGTCTTTCCGGTTTTCAAAATGGATGGAACGCTGGCTTGATCTGACCAATACCAAAATCGTCATTGGTAAAGGTGGCATGCCGAAAGAAGACTATACCAATATTCTGGCACCCAGAGGCGCGGTATATCTGACCACGGTGGGATATGGCACTGGCGCGTTATTGGGGCGCGGCGTGACCAGCGTAAAAGATGTATTCTGGCTAGATGATCTGGGCATTGCACAGGCGATGTGGATGTTCAACGTCAAGGCATTTGGCCCGTTCATTGTTGATAGTGATATTGCCGGCAATTCTTTATTTGCCGAACATAACGCGGCTATCGCAGAAAATATCAGCGCGCTATATGATGGATTGAAGCCGCCGGCTTTAAGTCGATATGGTGAAACCGATAATCGCAAAGATGAGGTAATGTAAATACTGTCATGCCAGATATTAAAACATTAGAAATCTATCGGGATATTGCCGATTTAGGAAGCTTTCAGGCCGCGGCCAGAAATATGGGATTGTCGCTGTCGGCGATTAGTTTGCAGATGAAACGGCTAGAAGAATTTGCACAGCTCAATCTGTTTGATCGCAGTAAAAAACCGCCACGCCTAACGCGTGACGGGCTGATTTATCTGGAAAAGATTGATGCGGTGCTTAAGCAATGGCAAGAGCTGGAACCGGCTAATATGTTGTACAAGAACCAGAAGCATCTAACGATTGGAACTGTTCATTCGGTGCTGAGTTCTTTTTTACCGTCAGCATTAAAATCCTTTCGTCAGGATATGCCCGATCTGGATGTTGTGGTGCGGCTGGATGAAAGCTTTGAGCTGGAAGCCGAATTGCAGGCCGGAACGATTGATGTCGCCATTATTAGCAAACCCAGCAAGAGCATAGCAGATATTATCTATCATCATCTGAAAGAAGAAGACCTGGTGCTGATTGCAAGCCCGCAAGTGACCGGCAATAATATCAAAAATATTTTCCGGGATAATCCGTATGTGCGGTTTAACCGGTCTGCCCGGGTTTCGCTCAAAATTGATAACTGGTTTGAAAAACGGGGCATTATCGTTGCATCCGGGATGGAAATTGACACGCTTGAGGGCGTGATTGCGCTGGTTCATGCAGGATTGGGCATATCCATTGTTCCGCTGGCTTCATCGCGATTATTCCCGCCTGATATGCGGATTATCCCGCTCAAAGATGCAAGCAAGCGTGAGGTCGTACTGGCCGTTCCGCGCATTAGCCGGAATAATCAAAGTATTCATGATCTGCTGGAATGTTGTAAAAAAGCCATTGACGAAGAAACGCAGTAGTGATGTTGTTAGGGGCAACAGGTTCATAACGTGATATTAAAAAAATGAAAGAGGGTTCCGTGGCTAAAAAATACAATCGACTTCTTCTTACCGGTGCCGCTGGCGCATTAGGAACAGAATTGCGGCTAAGTCTTCATAAATACGCCGACCATATCCGCTTGAGCGATCAGGTAGACATTGATAATTGCGCCGAACATGAAGAGTTTGTTAAGGCTGATCTGGCTGATATGGATGCCATGATTGCGCTAACCAAAGATGTTGACGTTGTGGTGCATATGGGCGGTCAGGCACGCGAAGGCGCATGGGAAACGGTTTTGAATTCCAATATTATCGGTGTTTATAATCTGTATGAAGGATGCCGTAAGAATGATGTCAAGCGCGTCATCTGGGCGAGTTCTGTCCATGCGGTCGGATTTTACCCACGCACGGAAATTGTTGATTCCAAATCCACGGTCAGACCGGATAGCAATTATGGTGTATCCAAAGTCTATGGTGAGGCCATGGCGCAATATTACTGGGATAAATATGGCCTTGAGAGCATTTCTGTCCGGATTTATTCCTGTTTCCCCGAACCACTGGATCGCCGTATGTTGACCACATGGCTGAGCTATAATGATTTGCGGCTTCTGATTGACCGTTGCCTATGGGCGCCATCGGTGCGGCATACGATTATTCATGGGGTATCGAATAATACATCTGTTCTGATTGATAATCATAACGCCAGACATATCGGGTTTCATCCGCAAGACACGTCTGAGATTTATCGCGAAAAGCTGGAGGCAAATACGCCGGAACCTGATCCCAAGAGTGATGTTGTTGCCCGTCATGGTGGCCAGTTCACCATCGACCAGCATTTTGATGATTGATAAAAACGAAACAATAATAAAGGAAATCCCATGAAACTCTATGCTATGCACGGCGCCGGTTCCATCATTGCTGAGATAATGATGGAAGATATGGGGTTAGGCTGCGATATTGTCTATCCCGATGACGCCTACCGGCAATCGCCGGCGTTTCGGGCGATATCGCCTTATGGCCGTATTCCGGTACTGGTAACGGATAATGGCACGCCAGTATTTGAAAGTCTGGCTATCGTGTTGATGTTGCTGGAACATGATACGGATCACCGGCTGGCACCAGCGCGTGATGCGGCGGATTATGCCCATTTTCTATCATGGTTGAGCTATCTGGCGACAACGCTTTATCCGGCGGTGTTGCGGTTTCACTATCCTGATCGTTATGGGGATGTGGATACAGTTAGAACGGCGGCACTGGCCGAAATGCGGCTGGTCTATGATCACATAGAAGCCTTGCCAGATGATTTTTTGGTCGGCGCAAAGATGACGGTTGCCGATGATTATTTATATATGCTGTTAACATGGGATGAACATCTGACAGAAAGCCTGTCCGGTCGCCCGAAACTGCAAGCCATCCACGATAAAGTAGCCGCCCGCCCATCAGTTGCCAAAGTCATGGCCAGACAAGACGATTAGGGCAGGGGTCAATCGTTCCATCAACATTTCAGAAAGATGGGGCGGCTATTCCGGTCATTAGGATGTTGATGATAGATACGCCATCATGGGCTAGTGCGCCGCGTATGGCTGGTTCTATCTGGTTGGCGGTTTCAACCAGAATACCGTTTACGCCAAAGCCCCCAGCTATCAGATCATAGCGGGTATCGGCATCCAGATCACAGGAATGGATGCGGTCTTCGCCATAGCGGTTTTTCTGTATTTCTACCTCAGCCCCCCAGCGATAATCATTGCCGATAATAAATGTCACCGGCACATTTGCGCGGCGGGCGGTTTCTATTTCTGCCAGATGAAAACCGGCGCTTCCATCACCCATAAACGCCACCACATGCCGGCCGGGATTAGCCACCGCCATGCCAATCGCTTGCGGCAAGCCGCCGCCAATACCGCCGGATGTACCATTGGTAAATATATGGGCGGCCAGCACCAGTGGATCAGGTAATCCGGCTTGCGCCCATTGCCCGAATTCGCCGCCATCACAAACCATCAATGGCGGCGTTCTGGTATCAATACAATTGGCAAAGCCCTGCATGATCATAGCCGGTGTAATATTTGGTTGGGTACTGATACTGGTTTTAGTCTTGGTCTTGGTCTTGGTCTTGGTTTTGATCTTGGTTACTTGATCCGGCCGTTTCACCAATAGTTTATTCACAGATGTTTTCCATGCCGAAGACCGTTTCCGCAACGCCGATGTGGCCA
>JABIWM010000028.1 GCA_018701255.1 Alphaproteobacteria bacterium
AAGCTTAATGGCTTCATTAAGATCATTTATTGCCCCTTGGGGGTCACCAAGAGTATGCTTTGCTAATCCTCTGTTATTCCATGTGGCATCGTCTTTGGGATTAAGCCTAATGGCTTCATCAAGATCATTGATCGCCCCTTGGGGGTCATCCAGACGATATTTTGCCGCCCCTCTATTATACCATGTGGCATCTCTTTCGGGATTAAGTCTAATGGCTTCATTATAGTCATCCATTGCGCCTTGGTGGTCACCTAGATCATATTTTGCTAATCCTCTGTTATTCCATGCGGCATCTTTTTCGGGATTAAGTCTAATGGCTTCATTATAATCCTCAATTGCGCCTTGGTGGTCACCCAGAGCATGTTTTGAAAACCCTCTATTATTCCATGCGGTATCGTTTTCTTCATCAAGCGTGATGGCCTCATTCATTAATTCTACTACTTGCTGTGCTAGCTGGGTTTTATTTTCCGGTTCAGCATCACTCCGCTTTAAGAGTTTATCTGCCTGAAGCACCAGTTCTTGTGCTTTCTTCTTGTCTTCATCTGAAGCCATGACGCGTCCCCCCGCAATATGTATTGCTGGTAGCGTACATGATGAAAGTTAACAAAAGGTTAGCGTATAGCCGAATTTGCGATTTTATTTTTTACGCAAATCCCCCCGTTATTCAGGCGGGGTGGGGGGTTCGGTTTGCGTATAGGAAATAGAAACTCAGGCTGCTGATCACAATGATGGAACCGGCCACCATCATGATGCTTGGCCGTTCGCCGGTGCCTATCCACACCCATAGCGGCCCCATAATGCTTTCGGTCAGCATGATCAGCCCAACGGTGGTCGCCGAGGTATAGCGCGGGGCAACCATCAGCGCGAAAAACGCCATCGGCAGAACCAGTATGCCCATGGTCAGCAAGGCCAGCATCTGATGTGTTTCTGCTGGCAATACCGGAACCGCATTGCCCAGCAATACCCACGCCACCCCCACGGTCATCATATTGGCCGTGCCAGTGGACAGCATGGTCGGCAATTCCGGATAGCGGCGTTTTAGTACCATGGCAAAGCCTAATCCGGCCGCCGTGAAAATCCCCAAACAGCCGCCGATAATCGGGCTACCGGTGGGGGCGCCTATCGCCTCATGCCCGCTGGTCACCACAATGACAATCCCGATACCGCAAAACAGCACCGTCAACCATGTCTGGATAGATGGCTTTTCCCCCAGCATCGGAATAGAAAACAGCACCGTAAATATCGGCATGGTGGCCAGCGCCGTCAACATGACGGTTGCCGAGGTCATGGTGATTCCAATGGCAAAGGTGATGGCATCAACCGTAAACACCCCGATCAGCAATAATCCCACCGGCGATAACGCCACGCGGATATCCTGACGCAAGCGGCGGGCGGCAAAGATCAGCCATAGCACCATCAATGTGCCGCCCATCAACAACCCGCGCCAGAATAATAGCGACATGCCTTCCAGTCCGGTGATGCGGATCAATAACGCATCCGGTGCCAGCAAAATTACGCCAAACCACGCAATCAGCGCCCCGTTAGGTACGGATTTCACCGGAATATTCGGGGCAGCGGTAACCGTCATGATATGTTCCTTTTATAAATTAGATTATTATAATTTTCCGGCTTTATTGCTTCACCAGATCACGCATAATGGGCAGGCTGTCATTCGCCGCCGCATCCGCGTGCCAGACCCCACGGCAAATCGCCCGTGTCATACATAACGCCGCCGCATGCCCCAGCATAGCCAGATCATATCCATCACATGGCCGTTGATGCTGGCCGGTGGACACGGCAAAAATCAGATCACCATCCAGCGGTGTATGGGATGGTTGCACCGCCCGTGCTATGCCGTCATGGGCGGCGGTGGCAAGCCGTGTCAGGCTAGCTTTATCCAGCGCTAAATCGGTGGCTATGATACCGATAACCGTGTTGCTGTTCTGATGCGGATGATGTTTTGTTACTACGGCAAGCGGATCAAGATGTGGCGCAACGCCCAGATCGCCATATTCGCCGTTTATCTCAGCATGGCCGCCCCAGAACCGGTTGCTGGTCGGGCAATGGACACTGCCCATGGGGTTTGCCGCCACCAGCGCGCCTATTGTTACATCATTATCACAGACCAGCGAGGCCGAACCCAGCCCGCCTTTAACCGTGGCGGTGGTCGCGCCTGTTCCAGCGCCTTGCGTGCCTAATTTAAAATCCGTTTGTGCCGCGTCATAGGCATGCTGGCCTAATGCGGCATAGGGGTTTTCTGACCATGATTTATCGCCGCCATTAAGCAAATCAAACAGAATAGCCGCCGGAACAATCGGTACGGTTTGATCCCCAACCGCAAAACCGCGGCCGGATTGATGAAGCCGTGCCATCACCCCCGATGCCGCGTCCAGCCCATGGGCGGAACCGCCGGATAGCACCAGCGCATCAATCATCTGTACTATTTTATCAGGTGCCAGCAAATCGGTTTCCCGCGTGCCGGGCGCACCCCCCATGACATGCATGGCGGCGGTAAATGGCTGATCAGCGGTCAGCACGGTAACGCCGGATTTCAATCGGGCATCGCTGGCATGACCCACGCGCAATCCCTCAATATCGGTGATCAGGTTTTGCCGGCCGGTTGATTTCAATGTCATCATGACTATGCGCTATCCTGTTCTGATCTGATCGGGGATGGCATCCAGCAATGCCCGTGTTGCCGCGTGTTGCGGATTCTGGAATATGGCATCGGTTTCACCCATCTCAACACATTGGCCGTGTTCTAATACCATCACACGATGACAGATGGCGCGGATGACAGCAAGATCATGACTGATAAAAATCACAGACAAATTGCGTTCAGCCACCAGATCAGTAATCAGCGTCAAAATCTGCTGGCGGATCAGGGTATCCAGACTGGATGTTGGCTCATCAAACAGTATCACATCTGGCGCTGTGATCAATGCTCTGGCAATGGCGATACGTTGCCGCTGGCCACCCGAAAACGCATGGATATGGCGATGCATCATATCGGGGTCAAGCCCAACAGATTGCAACGCTTTAGCGACTTTATCCGTGATCGCATTTTCGGTCAGACGTTCCGGCATCAACCATAGCGGTTCGGCAATAATGCGCCGGACGCTATGGCGCGGATTAAACGCGCTATAAGGGTCTTGAAACACCGCCTGTATGCGGCGGCGCATGGCCGCCGGCATGTGATCAGGGGTGACGGCATCACCGGCCAGCGTGATCATGGCCGGATCAGCAGCATAATCAGGTTTTTCCAGCCCCAGCAATAATCGCGTCAATGTCGATTTGCCAGCCCCGCTAGCCCCGACCAGCCCCAGACATTCGCCTTGCGCCAGCGTGAGGGAAATGTCCCGCAATACCGGTTTTTGGGCATGGGCTTTGCCAAGCATGGAATGACCGGTTGCATATGTTCTGGATAAATGGCTAGCGGATAATATGATATCAGAATTATCGTTCTGACCGGATGGCCGGGGTGGGCGGTGCTGATCCATGTGCGTCGCCGCTAAAAGTTTTTGACTAACCGAATGTGTTAACAACTGGTTAACCGGCTGGGTGGCGGCATAATCCACTATCTGACCCTGATCCATGACATATATCTGTTCCACCATTTGCGCCAGAACAGCCAGATCATGGCTGATCATAAGCAACGCCATGTTATCCTCATCCGCTAGCCGGTTCAGCAATTTTAGAATCTCATTTTGTGTGACGGTATCCAGCGATGTTGTCGGCTCATCCGCGATCAGCAATTGGGGTTTGCCAATAATCGCCATGGCAATCATCACCCGCTGGCACTGGCCGCCAGATAGCATATCCGGCAAGCTGTCCGGTGATATGATATCCGGGGTTAGCCCAACGCGGCTAAGGCTATCCAGCGCCATGTGATGCGCGTCTTGCCCGGATATACCATGTGCTAATTGTGCGGCTTCGGCAATTTGCGCGGCTACCCCCTGAACAGGATTAAGCGCAAGGCGTGGGTCTTGAAAAATCATGGCAACGGTTTTGCCGCGATGGTCACGCATAGCCGCATCATTAGCCAGATCAATGTCATTGCCATGAATATGCATCTGGCCGGTGACGTGGAAATCTGGCGGTAATAAACCCATCATGGCTAGCGATAGCACCGATTTGCCAGCCCCGCTTGCCCCGATTAACCCGATCCTGTCGCCAGCGTTGATGGATAATGAAATGGCTGATAACAGCATATTATCATGGCGGCGCACGGATATGTTCTGAACCGTGATTAACGCGGTTGGGGGTTGATTATTTTTGAAGTTATTATTTTCCGCGATATCGGTTTCAGCAATATGGGCGGCTGGCACCACGGCATGATTGGGGTCTATCCGCTGGCGTAATCCCTCACCGATCAGATTAACACCGATAACGGTCAGCATAATGGTTAACCCCGGGACAATGGCCATATGCGGGGCAAGCCCGATCATGGTCTGGCTATCGGCCAGCATCCGTCCCCAGCTAGGAACAGGTGGCTGTGCGCCTAGCCCCAGATAGGACAATCCGGATTCGGCTAATATGGCTAACGAAAACTGTATCGTTGCCTGCAGAATCAAAACCGGTGCAATATTCGGCAAGATATGTTCAACCGCGATGCGCGGCATGGATTTGCCAGCTAACCGCGCGGATTGAATATAGGTCATATGCCGTTGCTGCATGGCTGAGGCGCGTGTCATACGCAAAAATACCGGAATATTAAACAGCCCGATGGCCAGCATGGCAATGCTGATCCCGGCACCAAATCCGGCGGTTAGTAGCATGGCCATAATCACCGCCGGAAAAGCAAATAGCACATCACCGCCACGGGTCAGCACATGATCCCATACCGGTTTATGGTTGAACGCCGCCACCAAGCCCAGCGGCACGCCGCCTATGATACCGATCATCACGCTGATCATTGCAACCGCCAATGTGACCGGCGTGGCGGCCATGATTTGTGATAGGATATCACGGCCAAAATGATCAGTCCCCAGCCATGCCCCCATTGATGGGGGTTGCATGCGGTTGCTGATATCCATGATCCCCGGATCAACCGGTGTCCAGATAAATGAGATGAGCCCGGCCAGCGTGATCATGCTTACTATCATGCCGCCAATAAACAAACCTGTGATCCGCTTGCGCGGGCGTGGTGGTGAGGCATATGGCGCTGTCATGATGTTGGCCGCCGTAATCGGGGGTCTATAATGGCATAAACCAGATCAGTGATAAATGTCACGGTAACAACAATCAGCACCATCATCAGGATAATCGTTTCAATCAGGATAATATCACGCTGGCCAATCGCCTGCACCATGAGCCGACCCAGTCCGGGCAGGCTGAACACATTTTCAATAATGATGGCACCGGCAATCAAAAACGAAAACTGCATCCCCATAATGGTCACAACCGGTATCAGCGCATTTATCCATCCATGCCGCCATAAGGCCTGATCACGGCTTAACCCTTTGGCACGGGCGGTGCGGATATAATCCTGCCTTGCGGTTTCGATCAGCGCTGACCGCATGACGCGTAATAAAATTGTTGCTTGCGGAATGGCCAGCGCAATCGCCGGTAGGGTAAGTTCGGCGATGCCGTTTATCCATCCATGATGCCAGCCGCTAAAGCCGCCAGCAGAAACCCAGCCAAGCTGGATAGCAAAAATCATGATCAGCATGAGCGCAAACCAGAAATTAGGTAAGGCAATACCGATCTGGCTAAAAAAAAGAATAATCCTGTCATGCCAGCGGCCTTCGCGTGCGCCTGCCAGAAATCCAAAAGGAAGCGCAATAAGCACGGTGAAGATTAACGCATATATGGCCAGTGGTAATGTGACCATCATGCGTTCGGCCAGCAATTCGGCAACAGGTGTCCGGTAGGTATAGGATAACCCGAAATCACCATGTAACATGCCGCTAATCCATGCCAGATATCGCGGCAAGGCATTCGCATTAAGCCCAAGTTCATTACGAAGCGCGGCAATGGTTTCCGGCGTGGCGTTAATGCCAAGCATGGTTAAAGCCGGATCACCCGGTATAATCTCAAGCAGGGCAAAAATGACCACTGATGCGATGAAAAGAGTTAAAATTAAAACGCCAAGACGACGCAGAATAAATCCAGCCATATGTCATCATATACCTGATTTGGTAATGGATTTGGGAAAAAGATATCAGTTTTTCCAGTAAACCCCTGTCATATCCATCGCCTGGGTTGGGGCATGTTGCCATAAACCGGATAATTCTGCTTTGGCAATGCCGGCATTAGCCAATTGAAACAAGAACACATTAACCTGATCATCGGCAATATGCCGCTGGGCTTGATGCAATAGAACCGTGCGTTTGGCCGGATCAGTTGCTTGATCCAGTTCCGCCATGATGGATTGAAATGCCGGATTGTCATATTGAAAATAATAATCAGCCCGTGCATAGATGCCGATATCAAACGGCTCGGTATGGCTGACTATGGTCAGATCATAATCCCTGTTGCGAAAAACCTGTTCCAGCCATTGCGCCCATTCCACCGGCTCAAGCGTGACGGTGATACCAATCTGGTTTAGCTGTGCCATAATAATCTCACCCCCACGGCGGGCATAGACAGGCGGCGGCAAGCTGATCGTCAGATGCAAATCACTAACCCCGGCATCAGCCAGCAATTGCCGCGCCATGTCGGGATCATAGCCGGGGGTGTTGGTGAGGTCGATATAATCAGGATGATGCGGGGCAAAATGTGATCCGATAGCTGTGCCATAACCGAACATGGCGCCATCGATAATATCCTGCTTGTTGATAGCCATGGCAATAGCCCGCCGGACATCCCGCTGATCAAAAGGCGGACGGGCGTTGTTTATGGCCAGTATGGTTTCGCCTTCGGTTGATCCGTTGATTAGCGCTAGCCGATTATCAGACGCTAGCATGGCCAGATTTTCCGGTGCCGGAAAAACCGGAAAGGCATCAATCTCACCTGTTTGAACCGCTGCCAACGCGGCCACCGGATCAGAAATAAATCGAAATGTCACCGCGCTTAGTTGAGCGGGCTTGCCCCAGTAATCCGGATTTTTCTCAAGAATAATGCGGTCGCCTTTAATCCATGATTTGACTTTAAAAGCGCCGGTGCCGATAGCGGATTGACGCAATTGATCCACGTTATGCGGCGCGATAATAACCGCATCACCCCATGCCAGCTTAAACAGGAAATTACCATCCGGCTGATGCAATTCTATGGTCAGCTGATCTGGCGCGTTGATGGTGATATTGGCAATGCCGGCATATAACGCTTTCTGGGCATTGGTTGATGCATCTGATCTGGCGCGGTCTAGCGAAAACTTAACCGCCGCTGCATCCAGTGGTGTGCCATCATGGAATATTACCCCGTGATGAAGCGTGAAATGATATAAAAGCCCATTGTCGGAAATGTCCCATGATGCGGCTAGTTGGGGGATAATATCACCGTTTTCAGTAAATCGCGTTAATCCTTCGTAGACATTGGCATAAAGCACCTGATCAATGGCACCGGCGGCGGCGCTGGTCGGATCAAGATGCGGAGGTTCTAGCTGAAGCCCGATTATGGCATCTGTGCGGGTATCAGCAAACACGCTAACAGGTAACGTGGCATTAACCGCCGCCACAATGATGATTGCCATGATAATTGATTGTAATTGTAAAAATCCGAGAACAGATAAAATCACACGCGCCATAACTATGCATACCTAAAATAATGAAGTTATCTTTTTTATAGCATTTTCCGTTTTCGGGAAGCAGTTTTTATTGACAAAATGATCGTTTATTTGATTATAATAAACTTATATCAATATTACTTTACTATTTATCAATATATGTGAGCCATTAATGGAAACATTAACTATCAAAATCTGGCGTGGCGCTGATACCGGATCATTTCAGACATTTTCCGTACCGAAACGGGAAAACCAGACCATTCTGGATGTCGTTACCGAAATACAGCAACGTCAGGATCAAAGCATTAGTTATCGTTTTGCTTGCCGTGTCGGGGTGTGCGGATCATGTGCTATGACCGTTAATGGTAAGCCGCGCTGGACATGCCGTACCCATATCGGGGCATTGAAATCATCTGTTATTACGATTAAGCCGTTAAAGAACATGCCGCGTATCAAGGATTTGGTTGCTGATATGAGCGGATTTTTTGATAAATGGGGGCAAGCTGGTAATGATTTTAACAGCGATAAAACGCGGCATGATGCCCCCGTGCAAATTGATCCGGAATCAAAACAACGGAAAGCCGCCAATGCCGCGATTGAGTGCATTAATTGCGGCGTCTGTTACGCGGCCTGTGACGTGGTGCGGTGGAATGATGATTATCTGGGGCCTGCCGCGTTGAACCGGGCTTGGTCGCTGGTCAATGATGT
>JABIWM010000170.1 GCA_018701255.1 Alphaproteobacteria bacterium
GCCATAATTTGGCGCCGCCCAGCTTTCGGCCAACCAGAAAGCCCATGGTATCAACCACCGCTACCGTGACCAGCGCAAGGACAAGCCAGATACCGCCATGATCCAGTCGCAACATGGCGATTAATGATAAACCAAGCCCGGCTAGCAAAAACATCATTATCATGCCGGATATATGGCGAAACGAAAACAGCCCAACAAAGAAAATCGCTAAAGCCATGAGCGTGCCAGCCATATAAATACCATCAGGATTAGTATCATATTGACCAGCCCATAGCGCTAATCCCGCTGGCATGGAAATGGTAACAACAATCAGCATTCCGATCATATCAAACCGGCCAGCTCTGGCCGAAAAAGTCAGTTCAACAGTCATGAAAAGCACAAAACCAAGTGCCAGCACCAACGCCGCCATGCCGCCAAACCATATCACCGCAAGAAGCGGTAACAGGATGAGGGCTGTTATTAATCTGATGGCTGTTTCTTTTTGGAACATCCCTATGCTTTCCACTTACCAAACAGCCCGCGCACCACGCTACCAGTCTAGTCTAACGACTAGCCCCACGCGCCCGGTTATCTGTTAGCTGATATATCTGGTTTTATTGTCAACCTGCATGCTATCGCAACCAAAACGCCGCTCACGCATAGCATAGTCTTCTAAAGCCTGATCCAGATCACTAGCCCCAAAATCTGGCCATAATACAGGCATGAACATCAATTCAGCATATGCCATATCCCATAACATGAAATTAGACAGGCGCTTTTCGTTGCTTGTTCTGATCACTAAATCAACCGCTGGTAATTCCGCTGTGTAAAGATGTTGCTTTATCGCATTTTCATCAATATCAGACGCGTCTATCCGGCCAGCCGCGATATTCGCCGCGATAGCTTTCGCCGCCAGCACCAGATCAGACTGGCCACCATAATTAAGCGCAACGGTTAAATTCATACCGGTATTAGACGCTGAACGGTCTACCAGTTCTGCAATTTTTTTCTGAATATTTAACGGAAATCCGGCTAAATCACCGATAGTTCGCAACCGGACATTTTTATCAATTAATGCCTTGCCCTTACGATCCAGAAAATACCGGAATACGCCCAGAATATCTTTGACTTCATGTGCTGGGCGTGACCAGTTTTCTGTGGAAAAAGCAAATAGCGTTAGCCATGTAATGCCGCGCTGATGGGCATGCTCAACAATATGTTCAACCGTAGCCGACCCCTGCATATGGCCGGCACGAATAGGCATTCCACGCTGTTTTGCCCAACGGCGATTGCCATCCATGATAATAGCCAGATGATGAGGGAGAGCAGCGGTCATTAAGAAACCCTATACCGTTTTGATATCTTTTTCTTTGGTTGCAAGCATCTGGTCAACTTTGCTGACATGATCATCTGTCAGCTTTTGTACTTTGGCTTCTAACCCGTGGCGTTCGTCTTCACCATATTCACCATCTTTTTCGCCTTTGCGCACCTGTTCAATAGCATCACGGCGCACGTTCCGCACGGAAACGCGGGCGGCTTCTGCATATTTTCCAGCGACTTTCGCTAATTCTTCGCGCCGTTCCGATGACAGATCAGGCACCGGAATGCGGATCAATGTCCCTTCGGCTTGCGGGTTAAGACCAAGATCAGATTCTCTGATCGCTTTTTCAACCGCCGGTGTCATGGACGCATCCCATACCTGAACGGTGAGAAGCCGTGGTTCCGGAACCGAGATATTGCCCACCTGATTAATCGGCATGCGTGAGCCATATGCCTCAACAGTAATCGGTTCAAGCATCCCGGTAGAAGCCCGGCCAGTTCTTAACCCCTGAAATTCTGTTTCCAGTGCTGACACTGCACCCTGCATGCGCCGCTGGGTATCATCCATATCAAAGCTCATGGCTCTAGCCTCCTTGCTGATCAGTGATAAGAGTAAATTTATCCTCATGCCGCAAGACCCGATCAAAACTGCCTTGCTTTTCGATTGAAAATACAATCATGGGAATAGAGTTTTCGCGTGCCAGTGATATGGCAGAGGCATCCATCACCGCTAAATCCCGTGATAACACGTCTTTATAGGTCAATTGTGGGTGATGTATGGCATTTGGGTCTTTTTCCGGATCAGCCGAATATACCCCATCCACCCGCGTGCCTTTGAGGATCAAATCGCAATTCATTTCTGTTGCCCGAAGCGCGGCGGCGGTATCTGTGGTGAAAAACGGATTACCGGTTCCAGCGGCAAAAATGACAACGCGCCCTTTTTCGATATGGCGTTTGGCACGGCGGCGAATATATGGCTCACAAACCGCGCTGATAGGTAACGCGGATAACACGCGGGTATTAACCGATAAATCTTCGAGCGCGTTTTGCATGGCCAGCGCATTCATCACGGTGGCCAGCATGCCCATATAGTCACCGGTTGCCCGTTCCATGCCGGATGCCGCACCAGAAATGCCGCGAAAGATATTGCCGCCGCCAATGACGAGGCAAATCTCAACGCCTTGATTGATAACATGTTTGATTTCTTCGGCAACACGGGTGACCATCGCCGGATCAATGCCGTAGCTTCTCTCTCCAATAAGGGATTCGCCTGATATTTTTAATAAGACGCGTTGATATTTATGAGATGGGGCTGTATCCGGCATAGCAATTCCTATGATAATGCATGAGAGTTCAATGAACCCCCATGAATCAGATTAACGCATTTTACCGCATCAATGCCAGTACTTATCTTAGTTTCCTAGCTGTGCGGCAACTTCGGCAGCAAAGTCGGTTTCTTCTTTTTCAATACCTTCGCCCAGATTGAAGCGGACGAATGATGTCATTGTGATGGAAGTTCCAACATCTTTGGCAGCGTTTTCAATCACTTGGCTAACAACGGTTTCCCCATCAATGACAAAAACCTGTTCCAGCAGAACCACTTCTTTCATGAATTTCTTCATGCGGCCTTCTACCATTTTTTCAGCAATATCCGCAGGCTTGCCAGACTGTATCGCCTGATCAACCAGAAGCTTACGCTCACGCGCGACATATTCCGGATCAAGATCAGCTTCGCTCAGACTAGCTGGCGCGGTGGCGGCAATATGCATGGCAATCTGACGGCCCAGCTGTTCCAGCACACTGGCATCAGCATCTGATTCCAGCCCGACCAGAACACCAATTTTGCCCATGCCATCAGCAACCGCGTTATGGATGTATGATACCACAACGCCTTTAGTGACTGATAACTTGGCCATCCGGCGGACGGACATATTCTCACCAATTTTGGCAATTTTGGCTGTTAGCTCATCAGCAACAGAATGGCTTGCCCCTGTGTAAGGCATATCCATCAGCGCTTCGACGCTATCACAGCTTGTACCAATGCCGGCAAGCGTACGAACAAAGCCCTGAAACTCATCATTACGGGAAACAAAATCTGTTTCAGAGTTCACTTCAATAACAGCACCAACATTGCCGTCAGTTTTCACCGCTACCAGACCTTCGCTTGCCACACGGCTTGCTTTTTTGGCGGCGGCGGCCAGACCTTTTTTCCGCAACCAGTCAACGGCCGCATCCATATCACCACTTGTTTCATCAAGGGCTTTTTTGCAATCCATCATTCCAGCACCAGTAGATGTGCGGAGCTCTTTTACCATTTGAGAAGTAATCGCCATTATTCAATCCTCATTATAAGGTTATATCGTAAATAGATGTTGTTAGAACCCCTGCCATAAATGGCAGGGATCAATAATCAAGCGCGCAGCCTTACTTGGCGGCTTCTTCGCTAGCGGCAGGCTGTTCTGCTGGTGCCGCTTCCGGCGCGGTTTCAGCAACCGGTTCAGCAGATACGGCAGGTTCAGCACTTACCATTGTTTCTTCGACAGGTGCCACGTCTTCGCCAACATCGGTTCCTGAACGGATCATTTCCGTTTTCAGTCCTTCGATAACAGAACCGGCAACCAGATCACAATAAAGGCTGATTGCGCGTAAGGCATCATCATTACCCGGGATAACGTAATCCACGCCATCCGGATTAGCATTACTATCAACAATAGCAACAACAGGAATTTTCAGAACATTGGCTTCTTTGACAGCAATGTCTTCTTTGTTAGTGTCAATAATGAACAGCAAATCAGGAAGCCCGCCCATTTCCTTGATTCCGCCAAGTGTTTTTTCCAGCTTGTCACGCTCACGCGTTAAAGTAAGGGTTTCTTTCTTGGTCAGGGAATTGACTTCTTCGCCACTCAGACGTTCATCCATTTCACGCAGACGGCGAATGGATTGTGACACGGTTGACCAGTTGGTCAGCATACCACCAAGCCAGCGGTGATTAACAAAATACTGGCCACATGATTTAGCGGCTTCGGCAACGACTTCTGATGCGGATGGCTTCGTGCCAACAAACAGAACACGGCCACCATTTGATGCGACCTGGCTAATGGCTTCCAGTGCCTGATAAAGCATTGGCACGGTCTGTTGCAAATTCAGAATGTGAATGTTGTTGCGATCACCAAAAATGAACGGCTTCATCTTCGGGTTCCAACGGCGGGTGTGGTGTCCAAAATGAACTCCAGCTTCAAGCAGCTGGCGCATAGTAAAACTAGGGGCTGGCATAAAAATGCTCCTTTTCCGGTTTAGCCTCCATGAAGGGTGAGGGAAAGGCCAGATATCAAATTCCAGATATCAAAATAAAGATATCAATCTAACCTGTTCCACCGGAAGGCAATACCGTGATTTTGCAGGGCATTGCCACCTTCATGTGTGAATTCCAGTCAATCACTGGTGGCTACTATCTACCGCTTTGCCGCTGGTTTGGCAAGTGTTTTTCCCAAAAATTGCCGCTCGCCGTCAATAGCATAAATCAGAGAAAAATATTCTCAACCGAAACAACGCCATCAAGCGATTTTACATGCTGGCGAAATCCCTGACTGAGCTTATATGATCCGGGCAATTTTAAAATCACCTGATGCGTCTGAACATGCATTTTCAAGAGCAATTTTTGCCGCCCTTCGCCATCCCGCGTCAGACCGCTTGCTATGCCGGAAAACGCCGCCGCATCCATCACATGCACCACCATCCCCATGGTTTTGGTATTAATGGCATCATCAAGCGGCAGGACTTCTCTGGCCAGCAATTTGAGCCGGTCATCTTCGCGTCTGGCATCTGCTTTGATATAGATCGGTTCATTTTCAATCAGATATTCCTCGGCATTGGCCAGCACATCGCTGAACAGGGTAATATCAATCATGCCGGTCGGGTCGGTCATCTGCATAAAAGCAAAACGATTATTATTCTGTGATGTTCTGATCTGTTTTGCATAAAGCAGTCCGGCAAAATGCAGCGTGACCGCTTCGGTTGTATCATTCAGCTTTTCATTTATCTGACTGGCAAAGGTGATATTCAGCGGCTTTAGCTGATCCATATATTCATCAAGCGGATGGGCGCTCAGATAAAGCCCCAGCGCTTCCATCTCAAATGTCAGCTTTTCTTTGGATGCCCATTCCGGTTTATGTTCAAGCGGGATATCAAGCGTCACGCCTTCGACTGAATTAAACAGATTATCCTGTGCTGTTTCGGCTTCTTTTCTGGCCATTTGCGCAAAGGACAGAATACGGTCAACCGCATCAAACATGGTTGATCTGGTATGCCCGAAATCATCAAGCGCGCCTGCCTTGATCAGATTTTCCAGCATCCGGCGGTTCAAATTAACCGCGCCCCTACTGGCAAAATCTTCTAGTGAGGTGAAACGTCCATGCTGTATCCGTTCATCCACCAGCGATTTCATCAAGTCAAAGCCAACATTACGAATAGCACCCAGCCCGTAACGTATCCCTTGCCCACCGGCCAGTGTTTCGACGGTAAATATGGCTTCCGAATGATTCACGCATGGGGCTAGCATGGCCAGATCATAATGATGGCAATCCTGCCGGAATATCGCCAGTTTATCAGTATTGCCGATATCCATAGTCATCAGCGCGGCCAGAAACTCAGCCGTGTAATGGCGTTTTAGCCATGCCGTTTGCCACGCGATAAGCGCATAGGCGGCGGCGTGGGATTTGTTAAATCCATATCCGGCAAAGGCGCTGATCTGATCAAAAATCTGCCCTGCTAGCGTTTCATTGATGTCATTTGCGGCCGCACCGGACACAAACTCTCCGCGTTGGGCAATCATTTCTGCTTCGATTTTCTTACCCATCGCCCGCCGCAAAATATCCGCCTTGCCCAGACTATATCCGGACAGCACTTGCGCGGCGCGTTGCACCTGTTCCTGATAGATCATGATGCCGTATGTTTCTTCTAGCACCGATTCCAGCAACGGGTGCATATACTCAACATCTTCGCGGCCATGTTTTCGGGCAATGTATTTGGGGATATTTTCCATTGGCCCCGGCCGGTATAACGCCACCACGGCAATAATATCTTCAAAACGGTCAGGTTTCAGTCCTTTTAGCACTTCGCGCATGCCGCTTGATTCCAGCTGGAATAACCCCACCGCCTCGCCTTCGCCAAGCATGGCAAAGGTTTCTTCGCATTCCAGCGGAATATCATTCAATGCCAGATCAATGCCCTTGCGTTTGATCAGATCAATAGCCTGTTGCAGAACTGTCAGCGTTTTCAGCCCCAGAAAATCAAACTTGACCAGCCCTGCGTCTTCGACCGATTTCATATTGAACTGCGTCACCGGCAATTCGGATGCCGGATCACGGGTTAATGGCACCAATTCCGCCAGCGGCCGGTCACCGATTACCAATCCTGCGGCGTGAGTTGACCAATGCCGCAACAAGCCTTCTATCTGTTTTGAGATATTGACCAGATTCTGAACATCCTGATCACTTTCAACAGCGGCTTTCAAATCCCGCTCGGTTTTCAATGCTTCGGATAATTTGACTGGCTTGGCCGGATTACTAGGCACCAGTTTGGCAATCCGGTCGACTTGTCCATATGGCATACCCAGCACACGGCCAGCGTCACGCAACGCGGCACGCGCCTGCAAGCTCCCGAATGTGATAATCTGTGCAACCCTGTCACCGCCGTATTTTTGCTGAACATAGCTAATGACTTCTTCGCGGCGGTCACGGCAGAAATCAATATCAAAATCCGGCATGGAAATCCGTTCCGGATTAAGGAATCGTTCAAACAACAACCCCCAGCGGATGGGATCAAGATCGGTAATCCCCAACGCATATCCCACCAGCGACCCGGCACCAGACCCACGGCCGGGGCCAACCGGAATATTCTGCTCTTTTGCCCAGTTGATGAAATCCGCCACAATCAGAAAATATCCGGCAAAGCCCATCTGGGTGATAATATCCAGTTCCAGATTTAAGCGGGCGGTATAGGTTTCTGTCATGGTCGCCGGATCAATCGCGGCATAAGCGGCATGCCCTGTATTTGTTCTGATCTGTTCCAGCCGGTTTTCGCATCCTTTATGGGACAGATTACGAAGCCAGTCTTTCTCATCACTGCCATCAGGGGTGGCAAATGGCGGCAATAAAGGTTTCTTTTTCTTGACGGCAAAAGCGCAACGGCGGGCAATATGGGCGGTGTTTTCTATCGCTTCCGGCAGATCGGAAAACAGGGTTTTCATCTCACGCTCGGATTTAAAATAATGCTCATCGGTTTCATGCCGCCGGTCATCATGAAACAGCGTTTTGCTTTCGGAAATGCAAAGCAACACATTATGGGCATCGGCATCACCCTTACCCCCGAAATAGCAATCATTAGTGGCGACAATTGGGATGTTATTGTCATATGCCATATCCAGCAATTGCGGTTCTATCGCTGTTTCGCGTTCTGTGTGGTGGCGTTGAATTTCAACATAAAGCCTATTGGGGAAAATCATCATCAGACTAGCCAGCCGCCGCTTGGCCAGATCAGCTCTATTTTCTGCCAGTGGTGCCGCAACAAACCCGTGTTTCGCCCCACCAGTCAGCGCAATCAAACCTGCCGCATGTTGCCGCAAATCAGCCAGCGGGATAAAGGGATCATGTTCACCAGAAAGCAATGCCCGCGACATCATCACCGATAAGTTCATCCAGCCGTCTTCGTTCTGGACAAGCAGGACAATTTCGCCTGATGGCTCATCCGCCGTATCATCCCTGATCATGACCTGCGCGCCAATAATCGGCTGAACACCGGATTTTAATGCGGCTTCGGAAAACTCAAGCGCACCATAGCTGTTAAAACTATCGGTTAGTGCTAGCGCGGGTTGCCCCATCTTGGCCGCTTTTTCAATCAGCGGCTTGATCGGTAGCATTCCCTCAGCCAGCGAATAGGATGAATGCACGCGTAAATGGATAAAAGGCAAGGACATGGCCGCAGTATCACCCAGACCACTTCACCGGTGCAAGCACGCAATATTTTTGCTTCGGAAACATACGGCCACAGGATAATATTTTATCCTATTCGATCAGCTCGCCTTTGCGAATCGTCAATACCCTATCCAGCGACTTAGCCAGTTCCATATTATGCGTAACAACCAGCGCGGCTGTACCTGTTGACCGTAACACCGCAACCAGATGCTTAAACACATCTGCCGCTGTTTCCGGATCAAGATTTCCTGTTGGCTCATCCGCCAGCAATAGCGACGGCACATTTGCCACGGCTCTTGCAATGGCCACTCTTTGTTGCTCACCACCGGATAGCTGACCGGGGCGGTGATGGCGGCGTTCCATCAAACCGATCATTTCCAGCAATTGTTCGGCGCGTTCTTCGGCAATATGGCGGGCAAGCCGGTTCATGATTTGCGGAATAACGATATTTTCAAGCGCTGAAAATTCTGGCAAGAGCCGGTGAAACTGAAAAACAAAGCCCAGATGATCCCGCCTTAACCCAGATGTCTGTTTATCGTTCAACCGATGGGTGGCCTTGCCAGCAATAGTCACCTGTCCGCTATCCGGGTTTTCCAGAATACCGGCAATATTCAACAAGGTGGTTTTGCCAGAACCGCTAGGCCCCACCAGCGCCACCAGCTCACCTTTTGCGATATTGACGGACACATCATTCAACACCTGTATCATGCGGTCGCCTTGATGAAAGCCCTTGGAAACAGAGTTAAGCATCAGAACCGTCTGATCATCACCAGTTTTGATATCGTTATTATTCATCACGCCCTCACCCATCACGCCCTCACCCATAACGAAGCGCTTCTGCTGGTGCAATCCGTGAGGCGCGCCATGCCGGATAAATAGAAGATAAAAATGACAACATGATTGCCATCAGTATCACATTCAACACTTCATAGGGATCAACCTTGGCTGGCAAGGTGGATAGAAAATAAATCTCAGCGGCAAATAGCTCTGTTCCCGTTAAGCGTTCTACCACATTCTTGATGCTATCAATATTCCAGCAAAACCCAAGCCCTAGCAATGTTCCAATGACC
>JABIWM010000171.1 GCA_018701255.1 Alphaproteobacteria bacterium
CAATGTAGCTATTGATGGGGCGCATAAAGTATCGCATAGGGTTATTGCCGATCATTTACGGTCATCCTGTTTTCTGATTGCGGATGGCGTGTTGCCATCTAATGAGGGCAGGGGCTATGTCTTGCGCCGGATAATGCGCCGCGCCATGCGTCATGCGCATCAAATGGGATGCCGTGAGCCATTAATGCATAAGCTGGTTCCGTCACTGGTTGGTCAGATGGGAGGTCATTATAAAGAATTAGAACGTGCCGAAGCGCTAATGACTGAGATTTTGAAACTGGAAGAAACCCGTTTTAAAGACACACTTGATCGCGGGTTGAAAATCCTCATGGATGAAGTGAATAAAAACCCGACCGCAAATACACTGGACGGACAGGTGGCGTTCAAACTCTATGATACTTTCGGCTTTCCTATTGATCTGACACAGGATGTGTTGCGTGGGCATGGCTGGACGGTGGATCAGACCGGTTTTGATGCCGCTATGGATAAACAGAAAGCGGCCGCCAGAAAAGCATGGTCAGGATCAGGGGATAAAGGCATGGCGCCGGTATTCCTGCAGGTATCCGAACAGGCTGGCGCTACCGAGTTTCTGGGATATACCACAACTACCGCAAATGGCATGGTGATCAGTCTGGTTAAGGATGAAAAGGAAACGGATTTGGTCAAGGCTGGTGATACGGCATTGCTGGTTGCTAACCAGACACCATTCTATGCGGAATCCGGCGGTCAGATGGGCGATACTGGCACCATTTATGATGAAAATGATGACGCGGTTCTGGCCGATGTCACAGACACATGGAAAACGCCATCAGGTGTATTTTTTCATGTAATTACAGCACATAAAGATATAAAGCTAAACCAAGCATGTAAGTTTGTTGTTGATGCTGATCGCCGCCAGTATTTAAAATGTAATCATTCGGCGACCCATTTATTGCAAGAGGCTTTGCGCGAAGTGCTAGGCACCCATGTCATGCAGAAAGGCTCACAAGTTAGCCCTGATCGTTTGCGCTTTGATTTCAGCCATACCAAACAGGTTGATGCAAATGAACTGGCCACTATCGAAGCGATGGTTAATCACCGTTTGATGCTCAATTCTGATGTGACCACGCGTTTAATGACACAGGATGACGCTATTGCCGAAGGCGCGTTAGCGTTGTTCGGGGAAAAATATGGCGATGAGGTTAGGGTGGTATCCATGGGCGGCCATACCGATATGAAAGGCCGTGCCGCGTGGTCGGTGGAATTATGCGGCGGCACCCATGTTAATCAGACAGGTGAGATTGGGCTGTTTAAAATCGTCACCGAAAGCGCGGTTGCCGGCGGGGTTCGCCGGATAGAAGCCGTGACCAATGACGGCGCGATCCGCTGGATTAATGGCCGGCTTGATATTCTCAATACCGCATCACAGGTGCTTAAAACCACCCCTGATCAGCTGTCTGGCCGTCTGGATAGTTTGATGCAGGAACGCCGGCAAGCAGAACAGATGATTGCTGATTTGCGCCGCAAACTGGCCGAAGGTGGCGGGGACGCATCAGGAGCGTTTCAACGCTCAGTGGCCGGACTTGAATTAACTGGCCGGGTTTTGGCTGATACTCCGGCAAAGGATTTAAAATCCATTGCCGATACCATGATCAAACAGGCATCCGGCGCGGTTATCCTTATTTCCTGCATGGATGGTAAAGCATCGCTTGTTGTAGCGGTTAGCGCTGATGCTACTGACCGGTTAAACGCGGTTGATCTGGTGCGGATAGGATCAGAACAAATGGGCGGTAAAGGTGGCGGCGGCAGACCGGATATGGCGCAAGCTGGCGGCCCTGATGCTGATAAAGCCGAAGATGCCATTTCAGCGATTATGAATGCTTGCGAAACCAAGCTGGGATAATGGTGTCAGATAAATGGGGCCAGATAAGTGGGGCCAGATAAGTGGGGATAGACCGATAACCGTTCTGTCTATCCCGATATATATTTTCTGCAGTAATCTTATTATGCCATGGCAGTACGCAAGTTACGGTCAATAGCATCAAGGAAGCCGTCTGTTGTCAGGAATGGCTGATCCTTGCTGATCAATAAGGCCAAGTCTTTGGTCATGTCACCGCTTTCAACCGTATTGACGCACACGTCTTCGAGTGTTTTCGCAAATGCGGCTAGCTCAGGCGTATGATCAAACTTGGCGCGATAGGACAGCCCTTGCGTCCAGGCAAAAATGGATGCGATAGGGTTGGTGGATGTTGGATTTCCGGCCTGATGCTGGCGATAATGTCGCGTAACCGTGCCATGCGCGGCTTCGGATTCAATAGTTTTACCATCCGGTGTCATCAGAACAGATGTCATCAGACCAAGTGAGCCAAACCCTTGCGCCACCGTATCAGATTGAACATCACCATCATAGTTTTTACATGCCCAGACAAACTTACCATTCCATTTCAGCGCTGAGGCAACCATGTCATCAATCAGACGATGTTCGTATATAATACCTTTTGCGTCAAAATCAGAACGGAACTCTGCGTTGAATATCTCTTCAAAGATATCTTTAAACCGGCCATCATATACTTTGAGAATGGTGTTTTTCGTAGACAGGTAAACAGGCCAGCCCAGATTAAGGCCGTAATTAAAACAGGCACGGGCAAATCCGCGAATGGATTCGTCCAGATTATACATACCCATTGCTATGCCGCGATCCGGAAACTGAAATACCTCATGCGTGACGGCCTCGCTTCCATCATCCGGGGTGAAGGTAAGCGTTAGTTTTCCGGGCTTATCAACCAGAAAATCAGTCGCCCGGTATTGATCCCCAAAAGCATGCCGACCAATAACAATCGGATCAGTCCAGTTAGGCACTAATCGCGGCACATTCTGACAGATAATGGGCTGACGGAATACGGTTCCACCAATGATATTGCGGATCGTTCCATTGGGTGAGCGATACATCCGTTTAAGATCAAACTCGGTAACCCGCTCTTCGTCAGGGGTGATGGTCGCGCATTTGATGCCAACGCCATGTTTTTTGATCGCATTTGCCGCATCAACAGTAACCTGATCATCGGTTTCGTCTCTATACTCAATGCCAAGATCATAATATTTCAAATCAATATCAAGATAAGGATAAATAAGCTTATCCTTAATTTTTTGCCAGATGATGCGCGTCATTTCATCGCCATCAAGTTCAACAACAGGATTTTTAACTTGGATTTTAGGCATAGTATTCTCCTTTACGGCCGGTCAGAGATTGGATATCTGGTTTTGCGTCTGGTTAGTTTTAGCCATCAGTTGATCCAGAGCATCTGCTATATCCGTAAGCGAAGATAATGGCTGAACAAGTGATGTGTGCTGGGGGCGGATAAAACCGGTCTTTGCGGCATGATCAAACATGGCCAGCATATGATCCCAGTATCCATCAGGATTAAAGATAAAAATGGATTTGTTAATGACCTTTAACTGGCACCATGTCAGCACTTCTATCATTTCTTCCATTGTGCCAAAACCACCGGGCAGAACAATGAATGCGTCGGCTTCTTCGTACATCATCTGTTTCCGCTGATGCATGTTTTCTGTCACGGTCAATTGAGTGATTTCTTCGTTTGCAATTTCAAGATTCTGCAGAAAACGCGGAATAATGCCATGAACGGTTCCGCCATGTGACATAGCACCAGATGCTGACGCGCCCATCATGCCGGTGCTGCCCCCGCCATAGATCATGCCCATCTGTCGGGCGGCAATCATGGCGCCAATCCGTTCGGCCATATGAAGCAGCTCAGGTGATGTCGCAGCAGGTGAGCCAGAAAAAACGCAGATATTCATTTTACATCCTGAATTGATAACGTTGTCATCCCTGATAGAATAGGGTAATCTGTTGCAAAGGAGAGGCGCTTGATGAAAAACGTAACTGTCATAATGACCGCCATAGCCGCCGCCTTTTGCTTGATTATTCTTGGAGCTTATCTATATCAGACAGCACCAGAAAAAGACACCCCAAACTTGCCAGAAACTGAACTGGAAGCTGAACTGGAAACGCTGGCTGAACAGCCGGCGGTTGTTTTGTCGGATGATCAGCCAGATGCCGATATTGACCCTGCCACTATTGCTGATGAAACGCTGATATCAGAACCGGCGCCTGTGTTTGTGTCACTTGATCTGGTAAATGTATCGCCTGATGGTGTTGTGGTTTTGAGTGGCCAGTCCAATGCTGGCAACCTGATTGAGATTTATGATGGCGATAATCTGATTGCATCGGCATCTGCTAATGGCAAAGGCGATTGGGTTGCTGTTCCGGATATGGCATTAGCCCCCGGTACATATTTGCTGACAGCTACCACAACAACCGAAGACGGGGATGTGATATTATCTGACCGTGCGGTTGTCATTGTTATCCCAAATGATGCGGATACACCGCCGCTGGTTGCATTGGTTCCTGTTAACGAAGCGGTTGATATGCAGGCCGAGTTATTGCAATCACCATTTACCGAGGATGCTAAGGATAGCGTGATTTCTGTAACAGACGCGCCTGTTTTGACGGTTGATCCGACTGTTCCTGTTGAACTTGTTGCTGATCCATCATTGCCGCCACAGGTCACGATCCGCATGATAGATGCGCTAACCGATAACCGCATGGCCGTATCCGGTTTCCGGCAAGGGACAGGCAATATTGCCGTTATGATTGATGATATATCCGCCCAAGTATCCATCAGCCCCGAAGGATATCTGGCTGAGGCAATCATTCCGGACGCGGATCAATTTCCTGTTGCGGTCGCCATGACCGATGACAACGGTGAAACGCTGGCCTCTGCGCGGATTATTCTTAATAAAGCCAAGCTGGATGAAACCTTATCTGGTAATGCGCTGGTCGTTGTTCAGAAAGGCGATGCCTTATGGCGGATTGCCTATCGCACTTATGGCGAGGGGATCAGATATGTTGATATTTACAGCTCAAATTCCGGTGAAATCAAAAACCCTGACCTGATTTATCCGGATCAGATTTTCATCATTCCTAATCAATAATCTTGCCCGATCTCTTATCATGTCTAGTTTCTTATCATGTTAGACGCTAAATTAAAGCCTGCGATTGATATATTGCTTATGTTGCCGGCAAGGGGATTAAGCCGGCTTGGGGTAAGCGCAAATGTTATCACTTTGGTTGGTGCTGGCATTGGCCTGATGGCTTTTATTATGGTCTGTCTGGGGTATTTTGGGGCGGCATTAATATGTATTTGCCTAAACCGTCTGGCTGATGGAATGGATGGCGCCGTAGCAAGAGAGGCAGGGACTACCGATTTAGGCGGGTATCTGGATATCGTATTTGATTTTCTATTCTATTCATCTATCCCACTGGGTTTTGCCATTGCTGATGCGGCACATGCCCAGATAGCGGCGTTTCTGATATTCTGCTTTGTTGGAACGGGATCATCCTTTTTGACCTTTGCCATCATTGCGGCCAAACATGACATGGACTTGAAGCCGCATAGCAGAAAATCATTTTATTATCTTGGCGGGTTAACCGAAGGCACCGAAACGTTCGGGTTTTTAATATTAATCTGTTTGTTTCCGGAATGGTTCTTCTGGTTTGCGCTAGGATTTGGGTGTTTATGTCTTTTAACAACAGCAACACGAATGTTAATGGCGGTTGATGCCTTTTCATCACGCTAATGCGTTATTATATCAAAACAGGATATGGAGAAAAATATGATAAAAATGAACAAAACCAATGAAGAATGGAAATCCATGCTGACGGATGAGCAATATAAGATCACGCGCAATCATGGAACAGAACGCGCCTTTACCGGTGCGTATTGGGATAATAAAGCGGCTGGCAAATATCTTTGCGTCTGTTGTGGAGAAGAATTATTCTCATCAGAGACAAAATATGATTCCGGTTCAGGCTGGCCCAGTTTCTGGGAGCCGGTTGATCTGGAACAGGTGGATACCACCACGGATAAATCATTTTTCATGACCCGAACTGAGGTGCATTGCGCCAAATGTGATGCGCATTTAGGGCATATCTTTCCTGATGGGCCGCAACCAACCGGTGACCGTTATTGCATCAATTCGGCGTCACTTAATTTCAAACCGGATACCGAATAGCAGGGATCAGTTGATCAGAGCATCATTTCCGGCAGGGTTTTGGCGGTTAACCCCGCATTGGTGAGCCCTGCTTGCAGATGTTTTGCCATAGCAACCGCAGATGCCCCATCGCCATGAACGCATAGCGAATGCGGGGTAATAGGTAATGTTGTCCCATCAATCGCGGTAATCCTATGCTCGGTAAGCATGGTTAGTGAGTGGGACAGGGCGATATCCGGATCATGGATCATGGCATCCGGACGGCTTCGCGGGGCAAGCTGGCCATCCGGCATATAGGCACGGTCGGCAAAAATCTCTTGCGCGACTAATAACCCGCAAGCCTGACCAGCAATGACCAGCTCGCTTAATACCGGAGCTAGAAAGATTTGCGATTTATCAACCGCTTTTACCGCGCGTGCAATGGCCATAGCCATATCAGCATTCGTGGCCGCCATATTATTAAGCGCGCCATGTGGTTTGACATGGGTGACTTTTACCCCTGCCAATGCTGCCGCGCCAATAGCCGCGCCAAGCTGATAGGCAATCAGATGTTCAATCTCAGCAAGGGACAGGTTCATTTGCCGCCGGCCAAATCCATGCAGATCATAAAACCCCGGATGCGCCCCGATGCTGACATGATGCTCAGCCGCTTTGCGCATGGTGTTTGTCATGATGTTGTGATCACCAGCATGAAAGCCACATGCAATATTTGCCGAATTGATTACGGGCAATAAGGCATCATCATTACCCATTACCCACGGGCCATAACTTTCTGCCATATCTGCATTAAGATTGAATGTGGTCATGTTATCCTCTTTTTGGTGTTTCGTAGTTTAACGATATTATTTCCTGCTTTTCAATGGCTAACATATTGGATATGACAATATGGCTATGTTTATTTTTCAACAACTTCAACAGGATTATGATCGCCGTTTCCTATCTGCTGGTGGTCACGGGCTTGTCGTTAATATGGATGATTTGCCCGCAGATCAGGCCACAAAAGCCGCTCGTGCATTGGCGCATGTGATCAAAGCCGCTATGGCTGAACAGGCGTTTTCCGGCATTGAGGATATTATTCCCGGTCTTACCAATTTGCTTGTTCAGTATAATCCGCTGGTCACGACTGCCGCCACCTTGAAACAATCCATTCGCCCGATGCTGGCAGAATTGTCGGATGATGTGGGGGCTGTCCGGCATATTCGTATGCCTTGCTGTTATGGTGGTGAGTTTGGCCCCGATCTGGATGAACTGGCCAACACATTAGGGATGTCTGCGGATGATATTATAGCAAAGCATCAGGCCAATACGCTTGAGGTTGCTATTATGGGGTTTCTGCCGGGACTTGCCTATATGAAAGGCGTGGATGAAGCACTTTATCTGCCACGCCGGAAAACACCACGCGCCCGTGTTTCGGCATTATCGGTGGCTATTGCCATGGATCAGACCGTGATATATCCGCTACCATCGCCGGGGGGCTGGCATATCATCGGGCGTATTCCGGTTGAGCTGTTTGATGCGAATAAAGAAGAACCGGTACTATTAAAGTCTAGTGATAAAGTCACATTTTATCCTATTGATATTAATGAATATAATAAAATTAAATCAGATTACAAATCAGGCCGGTTCCTGATTGAGATATCAACATGACCACAAGCTTCATCACATTCCGCCGGGCAGGGCCTTACAGTACGGTGCAGGATATGGGCAGAACAGGGCATCAATCCGTTGGCGTGCCTGAATCCGGTGCGTTGAACCGCTTTGCGCTCAAGCTGGGCAATCGGCTGGTAGGTAATCCGGATCACGCCGCCGGAATTGAGATTTGTATGGGCGGGGTTACTGTTTCGATAAATACCACGCGCCGTGTTGCCTTAACCGGAACCGTGGATAGTACATTGCTGATCACGGATGCTTACGGTCATCAAATGGAAATCAAGGCTAACCGGTCTGTTACGGTAAGGGCTGGGCTATCTATTATGATCAATGCGCTAAGTGATACCAATACGGCTTATCTGGCGGTATCTGGCGGGATTGGTACACCGCTGTTGTATCAATCGCGCTCAACATCACCGAATGCCATGATTGGCGGCTGGCAAGGGCGGTGCATTGCTGATGGAGATCAGTTGCCATTATTGGATGATCAATCCGCTGATACATCAGAAAACATGTCAGAATGGATGATAGAAAACCCCGATATGTTCGCCCCCAAAGATATGTTTCGCGTGGTTCTGGGCCCGCAAGATAACCGCTTTACCGAACAGGCCATCACCACGTTTTTATCATCGGAATATACGGTTTCGCCATTACTAAACCGCATGGGAATGCGGCTGGATGGTGATCTGCTCACCCATATCGATAACGCGGATATTGCCTCAGATGGTATTGTTACTGGTTCAATTCAGGTGCCGGGTGATGGGATGCCCATTATTTTGCTTGCTGACCATCAAACAACTGGCGGTTATACGAAAATCGCCACGGTGATACAGCCAGACATACCGGCATTATCTAGCCGCAAACCGGGGCAGGCAGTGCGATTTACAGCTGTATCTGTTGATGAGGCAGAAACATTATCACGGCAGGCCGAAGATCAATTTCAGGCGATGTTGAAACAGATGGTTGCCCCGCCACCGGTTATTGATATAGCTTCGCTTTATCAGCTAGGCGATACCACCGGCGATTAGGATAAAGGATGATGACATGCCATTAATAACAGGAAAAACCCAGCTATTCGGCGTGATTGCCCATCCGGTTGATCATGTTCGTGCGCCGATGGTGTTTAATCCGGTTTTTGAAGAACGCGGCATTGATGCGGTGCTTGTTCCTGTTCATATTCTGCCTGAACATCTGGAAATAACGCTCAACGCTTTCAAACATATGCCAAATATGGGCGGTGTTGCGGTCACGATACCGCATAAAATGACATCAGCAGATTTATGTGATGAGCTGGGCATGGCGGCACAGGTCACAGGCGCGGTTAATGCTATCCGATTTGAACATGGCCGCATGATTGGTGATAATTTTGATGGTAAGGGTTTTGTTGCCGGATTAATTGGCGAAGTCCATGCGCTTAAAGGCCATGCGCTTAAAGACCATACACTTAAAGACCATGCGCTAAAAGAAATGAAAGCGGTTATCATTGGCGCCGGTGGTGCGGCGCGGGCTATTGCTATTGCGCTGGCCGATTCCGGCTTGGAACAGCTAACCATTATTAACCGCAGTATCACAAAAGCAGACGATCTGGCTGATCTGATCCGTCAGCATTATCCTGATCAAAATGTAAAATCAGCAACGATGGATGAAATTGATACTATCAAGACGGCGTGTGATCTGCTAATTAACGCAACTAGTCTTGGGCTTAATGATAATGATCCTTTGCCAGTTGATCTGGCAGGGGTGGCAAAATCAACAATCATTGCTGATATTATTATGGTGCCTGAAATGACAAACTGGCTTCTTGCCGCCCAAAAGCAGGGTTTGACGATCCATTTAGGGCGACATATGCTAGACTATCAAAAAGACCTTATTGCCCATTTTATCGGTGCTTGGTCATAATCTTGGTGAATGGTTGGATAATCATATGAGCGGTTCAATTCAATGGGACGAAAAACGTCTCGAAAAGCTAAAGAAACTCTGGGAAATGGGACTTCCTATTTCCCAAATTGGTGAGAAACTTGGCGTGTCACGAAATGCCATCGCCGGTAAGGTTCATCGCATGGGGCTTCCTAAGCGGCAATCGCCTATCGCGGGTGGTGGTAAATCGGGCGGTGCGTCTTCGCGCAAGGCTAAAACGACGCCTATGTTGAGCCGTGCGGATTTACCGCTTAAGCTAGCGCTCCGAAATATTACATGGTCGCGCAGTAAATGCAGCTGGCCAATTGGTGATCCACAATCAACCGAGTTCCATTTTTGCGGTGATGATGTGGTAACAGGTAAGCCATATTGCAACTCACATTGCTTTGATGCTTATACGACAAACCGTGAAAGCGGTAATTCATAAATATGAGCTTAGCTAGCACCTCTCAGCAGGTGATCCACAGATCAGATTACCAGCCGCCGCAATGTTGTGTTGATAGCGTTAATTTGACCATTGCTATCTATGATGATTTTACGCAAGTAACTGGTGTTTTTGCTATATCGCCATTATCGGCCAAGGGCGGTAATATCACGCTTTATGGTGGTGAGACGTTGCAATTCCACGCCATGGAAATCAATGACACGCCATACCATCCTGATGACAGCGATTTGGCGAATGGCAGGATTGATCTGATTATCGAAAAACCATCTGTGGTAATGATCACCGGACGTATCTATCCGGATCAGAATACAGCACTTGAGGGGCTTTACCGTTCTAACGGGATGTACTGCACCCAGTGTGAACCCGAAGGATTCCGGCGGATTATCTGGTATCCGGATCATCCTGATATTCTGTCTGTATTTACCACCAGAATAGAAGCCAATGCCGCTACATTGCCGGTGTTATTATCTAATGGAAATCTCATAGAAGAAGGCCATTTGCCGGATGACAGGCATTATGCGGTCTGGCACGATCCCCATCCGAAACCAAGTTACCTCTTTGCGATGGTGGCTGGTGATCTGGATATGGTCGAAGATCATTTTATGACCAAAGACGGCCGGAAAGTCGCCTTACGGATATTTATTGAACATGGTAACGCGCATCTTTGTGGGCACGCTATGGAAAGCTTGAAAGCATCCATGCGCTGGGACGAAGACGTGTTCGGGCTGGTTTATGATCTGGATATATTCATGATTGTTGCGGTTAGCCATTTCAATATGGGCGCCATGGAAAACAAAGGGTTGAACATATTTAACGCAAAATATGTACTGGCCGATAAACAGACCGCCACAGATGATGATCTTAGTCTGGTTGAAGCTATTATTGCCCATGAATATTTTCATAACTGGACTGGCAATCGCATCACTTGCCGCGACTGGTTCCAGCTTACCCTGAAAGAAGGGCTGACCGTATATCGCGATCAGGAGTTTACGTCTGATATGCATTCCAGAGGCGTTAAGCGGATTAATGATGTTGCCATGATGAAAGCAATACAGTTTCCCGAAGACGCAGGGCCAACCGCGCATCCTGTCCGCCCGGATACTTATCGTGAGATTAATAACTTCTACACGCCAACCGTATATGAAAAAGGCGCAGAAGTTATCCGCATGATGGAACAATTATTAGGCAAAGATGCTTTCATGCAGGGCATTGACCGCTACATTAAGGATAATGACGGAAAAGCCGCTACATGCGAAGATTTTGTGTCAGCTATGGAAACCGCTAGCGGCGTTGATCTGGAACAGTTTAGCCGATGGTATGAACAGGCTGGAACCCCGATATTAAACGTCCAGAAGTCATATGATAAAGTAAAGAAAACACTAACGCTTAATTTCAAGCAGAGCCATCAGGATAATCCCGCTGTTGATATGCGTCATGATCTGGTGATGCCTGTTCGAGTTGGTCTTGTTTCGGCTAGTGGTGATGTTTTGCCCGTGATTTGTGACGGGGAATCCGGCGGCGCGGATGACCGTGTTCTGACTATTGCTGACAAAACCAGCTCTATTACTCTGCATCAAGTTCCTGATGGGGCGGTGCCATCGTTGTTACGCGGATTTTCCGCACCGGTGCAATTACAGACCAATTTCACCGAAGACGATTTGCTGACATTGCTGGCATTTGATAAAGATAGCTTTGGCCGCTGGGATGCTGGCCAGCAATTAATGTGTCAAGTTATCCGCATCATGCTAGAGCAGGGCAGTTCATCAAAACTCATTGAGCAGAAAATTCAAGTTCTGGGTGACGCATTTCGGCAAATCATTCAGGATGATACATGCGACCCGGCGGTAAAGGCCGAGTTGCTGAAAGTACCATCACAACAAGTGATTGAAACTATGTTAGCCGTTGCTAATCCGGTTGCTGTATGGAATGCCCGCCGTAAACTGGCTAAAAACATTGGTTTGGCATTGGGCGATGCTATGGATAATCACATTACGGACTATACAGGCCGGCTTGATGATCTGACCGCGCAAGAAAGACGGTTTTTGCATATTCTGATGAATATGAAAGTATTAACCCATGATCCCATAGCCTGTCAGCAGGCATTGGCGATGTCACATTCTGATAATATGACGTTATCGATGGCCGGGCTGAATGCATTAAATCAAACCGATGTTGTTGAACGGATGGAAGCATTAGCGGCATTTGCGGCTAAATGGGAAAAGCATCCGCTGGTGATGGAAAAATGGTTCGCGCTAGAAGCATCCTGTCCATATCTATCAACGCCAGAGCATTGCGAAACATTAATGACGCATCCGGCATTTGACAGCAATAATCCGAATAAACTACGTTCGGTGATATCTGTTTTTGCTAGTCTTAATACCAGAATGTTTCACGCTGATGATGGGTCTGGATATCGTTTTCTGGCGCATCATATTGCAGAAATAGATAAAAGAAATCCGCAAATTTCTGCAAGAATGGTTCTGCCATTAACGCGCTTTGGTCGCTATGATGCGGGCAGACAAGCCATGATGAAAGGCGCGTTAATACGATTGAAAACGGCGCAAGGGCTTTCATCTGATTTATCAGAAGTTGTTGATAAAACAATCGGTTAATAGGCGATATTAAGCAGTTTGATTAAGCAGAAATGCTGGCGTATGCTCAGTTTCTTTGAAGCTGCTGCCACTGCAATCTGGCGGGGCATCGCGTTCGCCTTCGTAACGGGTAGGCTTTTTGCGGCGTGGTGATGATTTTGCGTCTGTTCTGGCGGTATCTTGCGTCACATTTTTAGCTATACTGTTTTCCGTTGGGCTTTTTTCTGTCGCGCTATTTTCCGCTGTGCTGGCTGGCTCAGCGTTTGTAGTGCTTTCGGCTGATTTGTTCGGTTTTTTACTGGTTGTTTTGCCAGTGTTACCACTATCAACAGATGGTATGGTTTTACCGATCAGCTTTTCGATAGCGTTGATAGCGCTTTTATCATCATCATTAGCAACAAGGCTGAACGCTTTGCCTAAATTACCGGCACGGCCAGTTCTGCCGATACGATGCACATAGTCTTCGGGATTTGACGGAACATCAAAATTAAAGACATGTGATAATCCGGCAATATCAATACCACGAGCCGCGACATCACTGGCTACAAGTAACTTAACCTCATTATTCTTAAAACGGGTTAACGCCGCGTTTCTAGCGCTTTGTGACATATCGCCATGTAAACATTCTGCGTCCATACCGTTTTTATTTAACGATGTTTTGAGAGTGGCAATATCACGCTTCCGGTTACAGAAAATGAAGGCATTAGCCACATTTTCGGATGTAATCAGCTGACGTAAAGTGTCATGTTTTTTACGCGGCGTAGTATGACAGACAAATTGTTCAACGGTGTCTGCGGTGGTGAATTCTGGTGAAATTTCAATAATTTTGGGATTGATAACAAAGTTTTCTGAAATTTTGTAAATCGTTTTATTCAATGTTGCCGAGAAGAACAGCGTTTGTCTGATTTTTGGCAATAACTTGGTTATTTTTTCAACATCTGGAATAAAGCCCATATCCAGCATGCGATCAGCCTCATCAATGACAAGTATCTTGACATCGCGCAACAGAACTTTCCCGCGTTCGAGATGGTCCAGTAACCGCCCCGGCGTTGCAATCAATACATCAACGCCGCGATCAAGCAGGGCGTCTTGCTCACCAAAGCTAACGCCGCCAATCAGCAAAGCTTTGGTCAGGCCATGATTTTGCGAAAATTGGTTAAATGATTCCGATACCTGAGCGGCGAGTTCGCGTGTAGGAGTAAGAATAAGAGAGCGAGGCAATCTAGCCTTGGCGCGTCCAGCATCCAGAATATCAATCATTGGCAAGGTAAATGAAGCTGTTTTACCAGTTCCGGTCTGGGCAGAGCCTAAAACGTCACGTCCCATCAGGATAATCGGAATAGATTTTTCCTGAATAGGGGTCGGGTTTTCGTAGCCGCAGGACTTTATAGATTTAAGCAAAGTGTCGCTAAGACCAAGATCAGCAAAAGATGTCATGAGGTGCCTGATATAATGAAAATATGATGGTGTAATGTGTAAAAACGCGTTAGTCACCAAATAATGTTATCCTTATAAGCAAATTTTTGGAAAATGTCAAGTTTGTTGCCAGTTTTCAGGATAATGGCTATATAGAGCTTATGAATGCTACGCTCGTATTTATCCCATGCCATATGGGATCAGCTACTGTTTTTAAAGATCAGATAGCGCATTTTGAAAAACAATATCCTGTTCATGTGGCTGATACCATGTCCCATAACTCCATTAACGGCATGGCCGAAGCGGCTTTAGGTGCTGTTTCCGGTGCTGTGATTCCTATTGGATTATCAATGGGCGGTTATGTGGCTATGGAAATGCTTTATCTGGCCGCGAAACGGCTGGCCGGATTGGTTATCATGGATAGCAATCCCCATGCAGAAAGCGAAACCCGCCGCAAGAAACGTCTGGCGGAACATGATTTAATCAATCATGGACGATATGTGGGCATGACAAGGGCAGGTGTCAGGCAAATGATATCTGAAACACATATGCAAAACGCTGATCTGGTGGAAAGGATTATAACCATGGCAAAAGAACCCGGCCAGCATATTTACGAAACGCAAATGCATGCCATTATCAACAGACGTGATTATGCCGCCGCCCTAAGCGCTTGTCCGTGTCCGGCGTTAATCATGTATGGAAGCGAAGACAAAGTAACGCCGCCCACATTGCATCATGATATGCAGAATATGATCCCGCGGGCGCGTTTGATTGAATTGCCGGATACAGGGCATTTGATTACCATGGAAGAACCGCAACAGGTGATCAAGCATCTGGATGTTTTTTTAACAGAGATTAAATATCAAGCGTGACCATAACCGTTGGTGCATTATCACGGATATAATGAAACCGTTTTTCGGCTTTCCGCCCCATTAGGGTATCAACCAGTCCATCTACACGCCGCCGATCATCGGCATCGTCACCTTGACGGCTTGGCAAGCTGACTTGCAGCAAGCGTCTGGTTTCTGGTGCCATGGTGGTTTGTTTAAGCTGGCTAGGCGGCATTTCGCCCAATCCTTTAAACCGGCTTACCTCAATCTTTCCGCGCTTATTGAAGTCATTTTCGATAAATGCTTCTCGCTGGTCATCGTCCAGCGCATAACGCACCTTATCGCCTTGTGCCAGCCGGTAAAGCGGTGGTTGCGCCAGATAGAGATGGCCTTTTTCGATCAGCTCAGGCATCTGCTGATAAAAATATGTCATCAGCAATGCGGCAATATGTGCGCCATCAACATCAGCATCTGTCATGATAATGATGCGATCATAACGCAATTGATCCAGCGAAAACGATTTCCCCGGTTGCACGCCAAGCGCTAGGGCTAAATCTGATAATTCCTGATTCTGGCTGGCTTTATCATCGCTGGCAGACACTACGTTGAGAATTTTGCCGCGCAAAGGCAGAACAGCTTGAGTGCGGCGGTTGCGTGCCTGTTTTGCAGAACCGCCAGCGGAATCGCCCTCAACAATGAAAATTTCAGTTTCTTCGTTGCCGGATGCGCTACAATCAGCAAGTTTTCCCGGTAACCTGAGGCGTTTCGTTGCTGATTTTCTGGCAACATCACGATCACGGCGTTTACGCTTGCGATCTTCCATGCGGCTGATGGCGGCTTCCAGCAAGAATTGCGCTCTATCTTTGTCGGCGGCAAGCCATGTTTCAAACCGGTCTCTAAGCGCGGTTTCAACCAGTTTGGTTGCGTCCTGACTAACCAGCTTGTCTTTTGTCTGGCCTTGAAAATGCGGCGATTTGATAAACACGGATAACACGCATCCGATTTGTGTCATGACATCATCAACAGTCAGCTCGGCGGCTTTTTTCAAACCGGCAATATCACCATAATTGCGCATGCCGCGAACAACCGCTTGCCGTAAACCCTGTTCATGGGTGCCGCCATCAGGGGTGGGAACTGTGTTACAATATGACCGAACAAAACCGTCTTCGTGATCATGAAACCACGTCATCGCAAACTCAATTTTTTCACCATCTATCATCACATGATCAAAAAAAGGCTGGCTGATTAACACGTCATGATTGCTGGTGGTATCTACCAGAAAATCTTTCAACCCATCCGGATAGGAAAGGGTGGCTTCATCAGGAATATCAGGGTCTTTGGCGGTGAGTGCTGGCGCACATGACCATCTGATTTCGACACCGGCAAACAGATAGGCTTTTGATCGGGCAAGTTTATATATGACCGCTGGTTTAAGTCGGGCATGATCACCGAATATCTCCGGATCAGGCAGAAACCGCACTTGCGTGCCACGGCGATTGGAAACCGCGCCCAGCTGTTCCAGCTTTCCTATCGCTTTACCACGAGAAAAACTTTGCCGGTAAAGAGATTTGTTGCGAGCAACCTCAACGGTCATTTCCGCCGCCAGCGCATTAACAACAGATGCTCCAACACCGTGCAACCCGCCAGATGTAGAATAGGCATTGCCGCCAAACTTACCACCAGAATGCAAGGTTGTCATAATGACTTCGAGGGCAGATTTATCAGGAAACTTGGGATGCGGGTCAACAGGAATACCGCGCCCATTATCGCTAATCACCAGATGGCCGGTTTCTTCTAGCCGAATATCAATGCGGGTGGCGTATCCGGCCACGGTTTCATCCATGGCGTTATCCAGCACTTCGGAAGCCAGATGATGCAGGGCGCGATCATCGGTGCCGCCAATATACATGCCCGGACGTTTACGAACTGGCTCCAGACCTTCTAGGACTTCGATTTCGGAAGCAGAATAATCAGAAACATCAGCATCAAAAAGGCTGTTCATCATTAAAACCATATCTAGATAAAGTTAGGTCAACTTATCACAATATTTTGTGTTGTGAAGCATCACTTGTATATCGGATCAAAAAAAACCCCCACAGCAAAACCGTGGGGGTTTCTCACTCAAGAGGAGTTCAATTAGCTAGAATAGTACATCTGGAACTCAATTGGATGTGGTGTGTGCTCAAATGCATACACTTCTTCCATTTTAAGTGCGATATAGGCATCAATCTGATCATTGGTAAAGACATCGCCGCTGGTCAGGTATTCTCTATCGGCATCAAGACTTTCCAGTGCTTCACGCAAGCTGCCGCAAACCGTTGGAATATCTTTCAATTCTTCTGGCGGCAGATCATAAAGGTCTTTATCCATGGCTTCACCCGGATGTATCTTGTTACGGATACCGTCAAGTCCGGCCATCAGCATGGCTGAGAATGACAAATACGGATTTGCCATCGGATCAGGGAAACGGACTTCTACGCGCTTACCTTTCGGGCTGTTGACGAATGGGATACGGCATGAAGCGGAACGGTTACGCGATGAATAGGCCAATAGCACAGGGGCTTCAAATCCGGGAATCAAACGCTTGTATGAGTTTGTTGACGGATTGGTGAAAGCATTAAGTGATTTGGCATGCTTGATAATGCCGCCAATATAATGCAGTGCCATTTCAGACAGATCAGCATAGCCGTTACCAGCAAATAGCGGCGTGCCGTCTTTCCACAAAGACTGATGCACATGCATGCCTGAACCGTTATCGCCAACGATTGGCTTTGGCATGAATGTCGCTGTTACGCCATAAGCATGGGCAACCTGATGCACGCTATATTTGAATAGCTGAAGGTTGTCGGCCGTTTCAATCAATGTCCCGAACATCATGCCCAGTTCATGCTGTGATGGGGCAACTTCGTGGTGATGCTTTTCAACCGGAACACCCATTTCGCTCATGACAGATAGCATTTCGGAACGAATATCCTGTCCGCTATCAACTGGCGGTACAGGAAAATATCCGCCCTTTACGCCGGGGCGGTGTCCCATATTGCCTTCTTCGTAATCGCGGCCAGTGTTATATGGGCCTTCGACCGAATCCACCTTATACATGCCTGTATTGGCGCCAAGTTCATACTTAACGTCATCAAACAGGAAAAACTCGGCTTCCGGGCCAAAATAAGCGGTTTCAGCGATGCCGGCAGATGCCATATGTGCTAATGCGGCTTTGGCTGTTGAGCGTGGGTCACGTTCATATGGCTGCATGGTAGCCGGATCAAGAACGTCACAGAATAACGCCAGCGTTGGCTGGGCGAAAAACGGGTCAATGTAAAACCGGCTCAGATCAGGCATGAGTGTCATGTCTGATTCGTTAATAGCTTTCCAGCCAGCGATAGATGATCCGTCAAACATAAAGCCTTCGGTTAAGGCATCCTCGTCAATGGTGTCAACATGCTGTGTCACATGCTGCATCTTTCCGCGTGTGTCAGTAAAGCGTAGATCAACATAGTTAATGTCATTATCCTTGATAAAATCAAGTACGGTTTTCATGTCAGTCATATTAGGTATTCCTCTCAAGTTTATGTTGTGGTGGAAATGATCAGATAGCGTCAGAACCACGTTCGCCTGTTCTGATGCGGATCACTTCCTCAATAGGTGATATGAATATTTTTCCATCACCAATACGGCCAGTAGATGCTGAGCTTAAAATGGCATCAACGGCCTGATCGACAAGATCGTCTTCTAAAACAATATCGATTTTAACCTTGGGCAGGAAATCAACAACATATTCCGCCCCACGATATAATTCTGTATGGCCTTTCTGACGGCCAAAGCCTTTAGCTTCTGTTATTGTTATTCCTTGAATTCCGACTTCATGAAGAGCTTCTTTTACTTCATCAAGTTTGAACGGTTTAATAATCACTTCAAGTTTTTTCATAACAACCTCCATGCTTAATAGTAAGCAATAAAGGTTCTTAATTTAGATTAAATATGATAAGTTATTGAATATAAATCATAAATATTTATTAAAAATAATTTTTGAAATGCCAATTATTCGTAAAGACATAAATATATGATTAAATATTAGGCAATATTATGCTGTGCGATTAAAAAATAGGCAAAATGATCAGGGAGGCATCATTTATGCGCGTAAACATGTATCAAAGCGGGCTAGAGCAGACGTAATGGCTTCGTCAGAATTTGCGCATGAAAATCGCAAATAGCCTTCACCCATCTGGCCAAAGCTAGTGCCGCTAATGACAGCAACGCCATAATCTTCGAGTAAACGCGATTGTAAATCCGCAGATGTGATTTGAGTGCCTGTAATATTGCAGAACGCATAAAACGCGCCGGTTGGGGCGGCACAGGTAACGCCGGGCAGGACGTTCAGCCCTTGATGCAATAATTCGGCGCGCCGCTGAAAGGCTTGCCGCATGTCTTCCACGCAGCTCTGATCACCGGTTAATGCCGCCAATGCCGCAAATTGCGCGGCCGCGTTGACACAGGAATGAGTATTGACGGCTAGCCGGTCAGCGGTTTCTGCCAGCGATATAGGCCAGATACCATATCCCAGTCGCCAGCCAGTCATGGCATAGGTTTTTGACCATCCGTTCAGAACAATCAATTGATCCCTGATTTCCGGAAAGCTGAGGCAACTGGTCATTTCTGAACCATCAAAGACCAGTTTGTCATATATTTCATCAGACATAAGGTAAATATGCGGGTGCTTGGTTAATCCATGCACCAGTTTTTCAATCTCTGCCCGTGGAGTAACGCCGCCGGTCGGGTTTGCTGGCGAATTAATAATGATCAGTCGTGTTTTATCGGTGATCTTTGACAGAATATCATCGGCATCAAGGGCAAAGCCTTTGTCTTCTGATAAGGAATAGGGGACAGGTGTTGCGCCACTAAAACGAATGGATGAGGCATAAATAGGAAAACCGGGGTCTGGATAGATGATTTCCGCGCCTGCTTCGCCCAAAAGCTGGGTTGCAAAAAACATCACGACTTTGCCCCCCGGCAGGATTTGCACATGATCGGGGTTTATTTCCGCATGATAACTGTTATGCAGGCTTTCAGCCACGGCTTCACGCAAGGAAAGGATGCCTTTTGATGGGGTGTAGCCATGATGCCCATCACGAAGCGCCTTGATACCGGCCTCAACAATATGCGGCGGTGTAGGGAAATCAGGCTGGCCAATACCCAGATTGATCACATCCCGCCCTTGTGCAGACAGCTCAGCGGCACGGGCAAGCACGGAAAATGCAGTTTCAGTTCCTAAATTTGCGGCGCGTGTATGCATCATAATTGTGGCCTCTAACATCACATTATTATTCATCAAATAAACTGGAGTTTTAAAAATTGTCCAGAAATATTATGGAAATCCATCTTCTTCTCTATTCAGATGCTTGACGACAGCACGGCTTGTCTATATGAAAATGTTTTATGGCGGGTGTAGCTCAGTTGGTTAGAGCGCGGGTTTGTGGTACCTGAGGTCGCCGGTTCAAACCCGGTCACTCGCCCCACTTTATTACGGCTTTTACCCATAACAAAATACGATCAGCAAAGAGGCTTTTATATATCATGGCTATTACGCAAACACTGGAAGACGGTCTAAAACGGGAATTCGAAATTGCGTTAGATGCCGCCGATATCGAAACACGCATTGATGCGCGTATCGCAACTCTGGCTGAACAGGTTAAAATGCCGGGGTTTCGTCCCGGTAAAGTGCCAACCAGTATTGTTAAAACACGTTATGGCAAACAAGTGCTAGGCGAAGTGATACAGGCCGCTATGGACGAAGCGACCAGTTCAATCATTAAGGATAATAATTTTCAGCTTGCGGCTAATCCGTCACTGAATATCACCGAATATGACGAAGGCGGCGATCTCAAGGCTGTGATGGCATTCGAAATCATGCCTGATGTGCCTGATGCCGATTTGTCCAGCATTACTGTTGATAAATGGAAGCTTGATATTTCTGCTAAAGAAGTCGATCAGGCAATGGAACAACTGGCTAATGAAAACCGCCCGACTAAGCCTATTGATAAGCCGCGCGCTGTCAAAGCAGGTGATACTGTTGTTATTGACTTTATTGGCCGTGTTGACGGCGAAGCATTTGAAGGCGGAACAGCCGAAGGGCATCAGCTCAAAATCGGATCAAACAGCTTTATTCCGGGTTTTGAAGATGGCTTAATTGGCGCCAAGGCTGATAAAACCATTGATGTTAAGGTTACATTTCCTGCCGAATATCCAGCCGAACATCTGGCCGGTAAGGATAGCGTTTTCGAAGTGAAAGTCACAGAGATTCGCGAAGATGATGACGTGAAACTGGATGATGAGTTTGCCAAGACATTCGGCATGGATGATCTGGCCGCTTTGAAAACGGCTTTATCTGATCAATTATCACGCCAGCATGAAGCGGCGTTGCGCAATCAGACAAAAACCTCACTGCTTGATGCGCTTGATGATCTTTATGATGATATTGATGTGCCGGAAACGCTGTATAGTCAGGAATATGCCCAGATATGTCAGCAGTTTTATAAATCTGAACAAGAGAATGATCACGATCACGACCATGATCACGACCATGACCATGACCATGATCACAAACCTGATGAGAATATGACAGATGAGCAAAAAGAAGAAGCTAATCTGATTGCTATTCGCCGGGTTAAGCTTGGTATTGTTCTAACAACAATTGGCCAGAAAAATAACCTTCAGGTATCCGAAGAAGAAAAGAATCGCGCTATTTATGCCGAAGCCCAGCGTTATCCGGGGCAACAGCAGGAAGTGCTCGAATATTTCACCAAAAATCCGGAAGCCGCACAACAGCTGGCAGGGCCAATTTTTGAAAACAAGGTTGTCGATTTTATTCTTGATCTTTGTAACGTTAATGACAAAACCGTTACCGCAGAAGAGCTTTACAAGAATGATGAGTTCGAAGACCTGAAAACGAAAAGCAAATCCTCAACAGGTAAAGCCAAAGCGAAAAAAGCACCTGCTAAATCTGCCGCTAAAAAGCCAGCAGATAAGAAAGCAGACGCCGCTAAATCTGACGAAAAGCCTGCTACCAAGGCAAAAGCGACTCAAAAGGCACCTGCTAAAAAAGCACCTGCCAAGAAAGCCGCTTCAAAAAAGGCAGATAGCTAATCTTGCAAGATGCATCGGGAAACCCCAATTCAGTATAGGTAACCCAAACACAGGATAATCAAATGACGCATGTGACCGAAACAATGTCTGCTTTAATCCCGATGGTTGTTGAACAATCCAGTCGAGGTGAGAGATCATTCGATATTTTTTCACGGCTATTAAAAGAGCGGATCATTTTTGTTAATGGGCCAATTGACGATGCTGTTTCTTCGGTGGTTTGTGCGCAGTTATTGTTTCTGGAAAGCGAAAACCCTTCGCAAGATATTTCCATGTATATCAATTCGCCGGGTGGAATTGTGACTTCTGGTCTGGCTATGTACGATACCATGGAATATATCCGGCCAGATGTATCAACGGTTTGCATAGGGCAGGCGGCGTCTATGGGATCATTGCTATTAATGGCCGGTGCGGCTGGTAAACGGTATAGTCTACCGAACTCAAGAATTATGACGCATCAGCCATCTGGCGGTTTTTCAGGGCAGGCGGCTGATATTGAAATTCACGCAAGAGAAATCCTAAACTTGCGGGAACGTCTTAATGGCATTTATGTTAAACATACGGGCAAATCCATGAAAGACGTACAAAAAATCATGGATAGAGATACTTTTATGACCGCTGACGATGCCAAGACTTTCGGTCTGATTGATCAGGTTGTTGATAAACGCCCGACTCCTAAAAAGTAAACTGGGTCAGAATGTCCAATGTTTGCTTCTGGCATGTATTTTGCGATGTGACAAAAAACACATTGATAGGACAAAGGTTTCCTGTCTAATATAGATTGATTAAGGAGTTCTTTGTTATGTCTTCATCTGGTAATTCTGAAAAAAGCACGTTATTTTGCTCATTCTGCGGCAAAAGTCAGCATGAAGTGAAAAAACTTATTGCGGGTCCAACGGTATTCATTTGTGATGAATGTGTTGAGTTGTGCATGGATATTATCAAAGAAGAACACAAATCATCTTCTGCTCGGTCTAGCGATGGCGTACCCACTCCGGCTGAGATTTTTGGATTCCTTGATCAATATGTTATTGGCCAGCAAGGTGCAAAAAAGGTGCTTTCGGTTGCTGTTCATAATCATTACAAACGTCTGGCGCATAACGATAGCCCTGACGATGTTGAGATTTCCAAGTCCAATATCATGCTTATCGGGCCAACCGGTTGCGGCAAAACGCTGTTAGCGCAAACACTGGCGCGGGTTCTTGATGTTCCATTTACGATGGCCGATGCCACCACTCTGACCGAAGCTGGTTATGTTGGTGAAGATGTTGAAAACATTATCCTTAAATTACTGCAAGCGGCTGATTATAATGTTGAACGGGCGCAACGCGGTATTGTTTACATTGATGAGATTGATAAAATTTCACGCAAATCCGACAACCCATCCATCACGCGGGATGTGTCAGGTGAGGGCGTACAACAAGCTTTGCTTAAAATCATGGAAGGAACAGTCGCATCTGTTCCCCCACAAGGCGGCCGTAAGCATCCCCAGCAAGAGTTTTTACAGATTGATACCACCAATATTCTATTTATCTGCGGTGGTGCATTTGCCGGTTTGGATAAAATTATTGCAAATCGCGATAAAGGCACAGGCATAGGTTTTGGTGCAGATATAGAAGCATCAGATGACCGAAGCACAGGCCAGCGGCTAGCTGAGGTTGAACCCGAAGATTTGCTTAAATTTGGCCTAATCCCCGAATTCGTAGGCAGATTACCGATTCTTGCTACACTGGAAGACTTGGATAAATCCGCATTAATACGTATTCTCACTGAACCTAGAAATGCTCTTATCAAGCAATATCAGTCATTATTCAATATGGATGACGTTAATCTTGAGTTCCGTGACGATGCGCTTGATGCGATTGCAGAAAAAGCCATTGAGCGCAAAACAGGTGCGCGCGGGCTACGCTCTATTGTTGAGCTGGTGCTTATGGATACAATGTTTGATATTCCGACCGAAGAAGGCATCAAGGATGTCATTGTTAATCGTGATGTTATCGAAAAGAATAAGCCACCTATCCTGGTTCATGCTGATGTTAAGGCCAGTGAAGCAGACGGCATGGCTTAATATTCACAAAAATAAGTCTATCTCAGCATAAGTCTGATATTCAAACCCTTGATTTTAGTGTCATACTTAACAATATAAGTTTAGTGAAATTTTATTGTTTATAAGGCATCCCATGACTGATTCCGATAATACTGCCAACACTAATGACGCGACAAATGACGCGACTACTGACGCGACCAATTATCCGGTCTTACCTTTGCGTGATATTGTTGTATTTCCATATATGATTGTTCCGCTATTCGTTGGCCGTGAAAAATCTGTTCGCGCATTAGAAGAAGTGATGAACAAGGATAAACAGATTATTCTTGTCACCCAGCGTGAAGCAAATGAAGAAAATCCACTTGCTGATGATCTGTATAATATCGGCACGTTAGGAACAGTGCTTCAACTGCTTAAATTGCCCGATGGCTCAATCAAAGTACTGGTTGAAGGTCATCATAGAGTCGAAGTATCAAACGTCAAAGACAATGGCGAATATCTGGAAGCAGATTTCAAAGATATTACCGTTGAAAAAGGCGAGCAGGATATTGAGCTTGAAGCATTAAGCCGGACAACGCTTAAACAGTTCGAACAATATATCAAACTCAACAAGAAAATTCCGTCAGAAGTACTGGTTTCCTTTGGCCAGATCGAAGATGCCGGTAAACTTGCCGATAGTATTGCATCCCATCTGGTGATCAGCATTGCCAGCAAGCAAGAGCTGCTAGAAGATATTGAAGTATCAAAACGGCTTGACCGCATTAGTGAGATGATGCGGGATGAAATTGACGTTATGCAGGTGGAAAAACGCATCCGCAATCGTGTAAAACGCCAGATGGAAAAATCACAACGCGATTACTATCTGAATGAGCAAATCAAAGCTATTCAGAAAGAATTGGGCGATGGTGATGATGGCGGTAATGAAATTGCGGAACTGCAGGAACGGGCAGAAAAAACCAAGCTATCAAAAGAAGCTAAGGAAAAGGTTGCCGCCGAAATCAAAAAGCTCAAAAGCATGAGCCCGGCTAGCGCAGAAGCCACGGTTGTCCGGAATTATGTTGACACGCTCTTATCCTTGCCATGGAAACAGAAATCGCGTGTGAAAACCGATATTGTCAAGGCAAGAGAAATCCTTGATGAAGATCATTTTGGTCTGGATAAGGTCAAGGATCGCATCATTGAATATTTAGCTGTTCAGCAACGCATGAAAAAAATAAAAGGCCCTATCCTCTGTCTGGTGGGCCCGCCGGGTGTTGGTAAAACCTCGCTGGGTAAATCTATTGCTAAGGCCACAGGGCGTAAGTTTACCCGCTTTGCCCTTGGCGGTATACGGGATGAAAGCGAAATCCGCGGCCACAGACGTACCTATATTGGCTCAATGCCCGGTAAGGTGATCCAGAGCCTTAAGAAAGTGGCAACATGCAATCCGCTTATGCTTCTTGATGAGATTGATAAAATTGGTGCAGATTGGCGTGGAGACCCGTCATCTGCCTTGCTGGAAGTGCTTGATCCCGAACAGAACTCAACATTCCAAGATCATTACATAGAAGTCGATTTTGATCTGTCTGATATCATGTTCATCACAACGGCAAATACATTGAACATGCCACAGCCCTTGCTTGACCGAATGGAAATTATCCGCATTTCCGGTTATACCGAAGACGAAAAGGTGGAAATTGCAAAACGGCATCTGATTCAGAAACAGATGACAGATAACGGTCTTAAAAAAGACGAATTTTCCATTACTGATGCGGCCATTCGCTTTATTATTCAGCGTTATACGCGTGAAAGTGGTGTCCGTAATATTGAACGCGAATTGTCTAAACTGGCACGCAAAGTCATTACCGCTATCATTAAGGGTGATATCACCAAAGCCGCAATTGATGAAAAAGCGGTGGAGGAATATCTTGGCATCCCACGTTTCCGGCATGGTGAAACCGAAGCCGAAGACTTGGTTGGCATTACAACCGGTCTGGCCTGGACAGAAGTCGGCGGTGAAATGCTAAACATAGAAGCCGTGACATTTCCCGGTAAGGGCAAGGTTTCCTCAACAGGTAAGCTTGGTGATGTGATGAAAGAATCCATTCAGGCGGCGGAGTATTATATTAAAAGCCACGCGTCTATTCTGGGTATCTCTCACGATTCTCTCAGTAAGAATGATATTCACGTGCATATTCCCGAAGGAGCAACCCCCAAAGACGGCCCATCGGCTGGTATCGCTATGGTAACCTCAATGGTGTCCGCGTTGACAGGTAATCCGGTGCGCCATGATGTGGCCATGACAGGTGAGTTGACGCTTCGTGGGCGGGTGTTACCTATCGGAGGTCTTAAGGAAAAACTTCTTGCCGCTGTTAGGGCAGGGATAAAAATAGCAATAATTCCAAAAGATAACGTTAAGGACCTAGCTGATGTTCCGGAAAATGTTAAGAGTTTACTAACAATATGTCCGGTGCAAATGATCGATGAAGTTCTGGTTCAGGCATTGGTTGAAAAACCCATTGCTCTGAAAATATCTGATGATTCCATTCAGCCAAAACTACGATCTGATGACGATGGAGACGCGATAATTACGCATTAATTTTCCCAATTATCTATGTAAACCTTGTGCATCATAAGTATTTGTCATAAACTTAGGCTTCCTACTAATCCCGAAACATCTTATGGGGGTAAAATTGAAAAAGAACGATCTTATTGCACAAGTTGCTGGCACAAGTGGACTTTCCAAATCTGACGCTGGAAAAGCTCTTGATGCTGTCTTAGACACAATCACATCTGCACTGGCTAGTGGTGATGAAGTCCGTATTATCGGTTTTGGTACATTTTCCGTATCAAATCGTGCGGCAACAACTGGCCGTAACCCTCGCACTGGTGAAGTCATTCAGATTGCGGCATCAAAGCAGCCTAAGTTCAAGGCTGGCTCACCTTTGAAAGATGCTGTTAACAAGTAATTTCTCTTGATTTTTTTAATAAGGCCGGTCATAACGAACCGGCCTTATTATTTTTTAAGGCCGACGATTGGTAAGGGCGGTTAGCTCAGCTGGGAGAGCGACTGGTTTACACCCAGTAGGTCGGGGGTTCGAACCCCTCACCGCCCACCATTTTCCTTTTATTTCATATATATTTGATCATGCCTCAGCACCTTGGCGCGGGTTTGAATATGTTTTTATGGCGTTTTTATATGGCGCTGATTCAGCAATATGGAAGTTATCCCATTCTGGCATAAAAAAGTGTTGCCCCACTAATTTGAATTGGCTATAAGTTTGCAACAGCATTATGTGAATATTTGCTGTTTAAGGTGAGGGGGTGTAGCTCAGTTGGTTAGAGCGCCGGCCTGTCACGCCGGAGGCCGCGGGTTCGAGTCCCGTCACTCCCGCCACTTTACCTTATTTCCCCCATTATTGTTCTAGCTTTGTTTGGTTGCTCTAAAATGTCCGGGGCGATGTTCGCCTATTTCCAGCACGCCAATCATCTGTCGCCAGATGTTACTGGTTTCATTGGCTTCTGCTTCGCCAATACAAGCCACAACCTGCGACCGCATAGGTTCGGTTGTCATGGATTGCCATTCCTGCTCAGCCAGATCAAGATACCACGCGTTCCTGTCCTGTCTTTTGATATTGGCAAAACCGGCGTTGGTTAACGCCTTGCTATACCGGTCAAGCGAACACATATGCATGTCCAACCCTTCTGCTGCTATATAATCCTGCATAACCTGCGAAGGCGGGTTGTCATCTAGCCGCATCCAGTCACTAGCCGCAATTATCCCATTGGGCTTTAGCACTCGCGCTATGTCAGCCATGAGGGTTTCTTTGTCCGGTATATGCAAAAAAGCATCTTTGCTAAAAACCATATCAAAATGCTGATCAGGAAAGGGCAGTTTTCCGGGGGTTACGACCTCAAAACGGGCTTTATCTGTCAGATCATATTCTTTGGTTAACTGGGTGGCACGGGCAATGACTAGCGGTTCTATATCTATGCCTATGGCACTTGCCGCGCCATGTTGTTTGATCAGATGGAAAACCGCGCCACCGCATCCACAACCGATATCAAGAATATGAAGCCCTGATAAATCTAATCCATCAACAACCAGATCAACTTCTGTGGTGCCGCCGGGTGATAAAAACCCTTTGCCCCATATCAATTCAAGAAAATCAATTTGTTTCTGGCCATATTCACCGTCATCAGTAATGCTCAATTAAACCTCCATTGTGATTTACTTGACCCAGGCTGATCGCTTCTTTCTGTCACCATTCATCATATTGCTGATAGCTTCTGCCATGCCACGGCTTGCTTCCCGATTCTTTTTCAGCAAAACATCCAGCGGGATTACAATATCCCCATCCATCCTGATGCGTGGGGGATCATAATCAGGGAAATCTTTCAGTAAGACTTTAAGCGCTTCCACCAAACGGTCTTCTTGTGATTTTTCAACGGTATTATTTATATCGGACATAATTACCCTCATATATTAACAATAAACATTATCCAATTTGTCATAATCGTATCAAATCGCATGCCAAATGACAAAACCGAATAAAAAAAATCATGTTTCCATTATTGCCACAAGCTGTTCGGCAAATTTAGATGCGGCTACTGATAACACTCTATTTTCTAGCTGGATCAGTCGTAATAATACTGCTTGCATATCTGCGGGGTGGAACGGAATCCGGATGATGTCTTGGCTTGTTTTTTTGCCAATTACCGGCAGATCAAAACTGATTGCATTATCATGTAACAGCATATGATTTCTAAACTCGATGCTGTCTGCTCTGGTAACGATATGTAATGATATACCGCTTGCTATCTCCGTTTGCTTGATCATGCTTGATATTGCATCGGTATGTTGCGGCAAAATGGCAGGATAATCAGCACATTCATAAAACCGGAGCGCTGGCCGATCTGCTAATGGGTGATCTCTGCGCATAATCGCATCCGGAATAATGCTTGTTGTTGCCAGGGTTTTATAACCGGAACCCATGACAGGCCCCAACGTTAGCGCCAGATCAGCATCAAGTGTGTCTAGATGCGTTTGCGCCGCTTCTCTCTCACATGTCAGCAAGGAAAATGTAACATCCGGATAGGATTTGCGATAACGCGCCAATTCATCAATCAAAAATCCGGTCTGGGCATGCTGGGTACTGGTAATGGTTACATGACCACGCCGCATGCCTTCCAGATCAGCGATTTGTGAACGGACACGATCCAGGTCTGTTTGCTGTTTCCTGATGTGGTGAACAAATATCTCACCAGCGGTATTCAGCCGAACACCGCTTGATAGCCGTTCGAATAATGGACAGGATAGCTCATCTTCGATAGCCAGTAGCCGGCGGTTAAGGGCTGATGGAGTGATGGCCAGCTTTTCCGCTGCTTTACGAATGGATTTTTCCTCAGCAATGATGGTTATAAAATGCATGGATTTCATAAATTGCATGATATTTTTCCCATAAGGATAGGGTGATTTAAATAGTGTTGCAAAAAATGCACCACCATCATGCAAATCTAGCACAATTAGGACACGGTTCAATATGCTATGACGTATTCATTATATGAAACGGAGTGCTTATTATGTTCAAAATCCTTTTATCTATATTTGCATTGATGATTGCACCAACGGCTGCTTATGCCGCCATTGATGCTGAAACAGCGTATATTCTCAACTCATTATCCTTCTTGATGCATGGATTTATTGTCATGTTGATGGCGGCAGGGTTCTGTATGCTCGAAGCTGGTTTAGTCCGGACAAAAAACACGGCGGTGCAATGCACAAAAAACATTGGTCTTTATGCGATTAGTGGGCTGATGTTCTGGCTTGCTGGATATAATCTGCTTTATATGGATGTTAACACATGGATAGGTAGTTTAGCTATCTGGGCACCATCGGAAGTCAATATTGATGATAAGTATTCATCCGGGTCTGACTGGTTTTTCCAGATGGTATTTGTGGCGGCGGCGGCGTCTATTGTATCTGGTGCTGTGGCGGAACGCGTTAAATTAATTAGCTTTCTTATTTTCAGCGCCGTTCTGACCGGTTTCATCTATCCCATACAGGGCAGCTGGAGCTGGGGCGAAGGCTATTTATATCAAATCGGTTTCCTTGATTTTGCCGGTTCTACGATTGTTCATTCTGTTGGCGGTTGGGCGGCGTTAATGGGTGTGCTTATTATTGGTGCGCGTCATGGCAAATATGGCAAAGATGGCCGGGTTAACCCTATGCCGGGGTCTAATCTTCCATTGGCTACATTAGGGACATTCGTTCTGTGGTTTGGATGGTTCGGTTTCAATGGCGGCTCACAACTAGCCATGGGCAGTGCAGAAGACGTTAATGCAATCGCAAATATCTATATCAACACGAATATTGCGGCGGCGGCTGGTGTGGTCGTGGCTCTGTTCCTCAGCTATATCCGGTATGGTAAAGTCGAATTGACCATGACATTAAACGGTGCGCTTGCCGGACTTGTTGCGATTACGGCCGAACCACTGGCGCCATCTGTTCCTATGGCGGCGTTTATTGGCGGTATTGGCGGTTTGATTGTTGTTGTTACTGTTCCGCTTCTGGATAAGCTTAAAATTGATGATGTTGTTGGTGCTATTCCGGTTCACCTGTTTGCCGGTATCTGGGGGACGATTGCGGTTGTATTCTCAAACCCTGATGCAACATTAACAGCGCAATTGACAGGTATTGTTCTGGTTGGTGCGTTTGTTTCTGTTGCTTCTGCTATCGTGTGGTATGCGCTGGCTTTAACATTGGGTATCAGAGCCAGCAAAGAAGATGAGATCAATGGGCTTGATTTAAGTGAATGCGGGCTGGAAGCCTATCCGGAATTTTCACGCGGATAAATAACCATTAATCACATGTAACTACTGGGTGAGGATGCTAGCCGTATCCTCACCTTTTGCTGTTTGCATATGATCTGTGATCTGACGGATGAGATCAGAAGTGCAAGAGGCGAGGCTACCATCGCGTAAATACATATTATTTTCAAATCCGATACGGCCATGCCCGCCGTGCTCAATGGCTTTGGTGATGCTGTCATATTCGCTAGCCCCGAAAGCGCATAACATCCAGCTATCCAGCGTGTTCAGATTTTTCCCGAAAAAACCGTCCAGTTCCGCCGGATCAGATACAAAACCCGGATTATAACGGCCAAGAACGAGCAGGGCATGTAGCTTGCCGTCTGGAATGATGCGCTGTTGTTTGAGCGCGATAAGAAAATCCAGATCATCCGGACTATAAACGATATGTTGAATAGAGGTGCCTTGAGCATTGACGCGGGCATAAATATCAGCGGCGAAAGCAAGGCTTTTCTCATCACCATTGCCTGTCATTTCACGAACACCAACGGATGCAAATGGCGGCTGTACCTCAAGCAAGCAGGTGGCTTGCTGTTTTGGGGTAAAGATACCGGCGGATTCGGTTGTGATTTGCACCAGCATATCCGGAACCGTTTTTGCCATCTGATTAAGCAATTCACCATAGCGATAACTATCAAGGCTGTGCTGGCCTTTATCGTCACGAATATGGGCATGAAGAATACTGGCACCTGCATCAAAACAGCGGCAAGCGACATCAACCGTTTCTGTTATGGTAATAGGAAGATTGGGATGATCGGTTTTGATTTTACGCGCACCATTTGGTGCCGCCATGATTATAGGAAATGATGACATTAATACTGGTCTTTCCAATGCTTTTACGATACAAAAAATGAACTAATAATTTTGGAGGATATCATGGACGCGACATTAGGTCTTTTTCTAGTAATTGGTTTTCCTTTATGTCTGGTCATTGTCATTAGCCTGTTTGGCCGATTTTCAGTTGATCCTGAATAAAAATTTCAAAAAAATATGCAAAAAGAATGGGCGCATAAATATACTCCCATTCTTTTATGATTGTTTTTTATCAACCGTTTGATTGAACAAATACATAGACAGCCGCAGCTACGCTGATTAGCGCAAGAACAATGGTCCAGTGCATTTTATTGTACACATTTTCTTCTGGTACATGGCTAGGTCTGGTTTTTTTTGACTCGCTCATCTGATTAACCTCTTTCATTAAATATGATGACTTGTTTACCATAACAGGTAATACAAAACATGCAAAATGTTGCCGCTGTGACGCGAATATGAAAATGAATGATAAATGGGTTGAATACGCAACGTGTTTTGCTTTAAGTTAAATTTTTAATATATGAGTATAAAATAGTCATGATGCGTTCAATTTTATTGTTTCTAATATTGCTTGCGTTATGGCTATTGCTTTCCGGTCACTACACGCCTTTAATTATCGGGTTCGGGGTGTTTTCATCTGCTTTTTGTGTCTGGATGTCTTCGCGTATCGCAACCTATGATGATGAGGGGTTGCCGCTTCATTTGATGATTGGTTTACCCGGATATGTGATCTGGTTGCTGTGGCAAATCATTATTGCTAACTGGCTGACGATTAAAACGATTTTTTCGAATAATGTTTCACCATCCATGTTTCGTGTCCGTGCCGGCAAGATGAGCGAAGCAGGATTAGTACTCTATGCTAATTCTATCACGCTGACCCCGGGGACGGTTACGATTAAAATGATGCGTGGCGGATTGCTTATCCATGCCTTAACGCCGGATATGGCCGATGATGTTAAAAGCGATGCCATGGGTGCAAAGATTCGCAAAATAGACAGGAAGCCATCATGACCGTTCTGTTAGCATGTATGATGGCATTGGGTGTTTCTATATTGATTGCGCTTATCCGTGTTATTTTAGGGCCTACGGCATTTGACCGGGTTCTTGCGGTAAACAGTATTGGCACCATAGTGATCATTGGCGTTGTTGTTCATGGATTTATCATGGAACGCCCTGAGTTTGTTGATATTGCTATTTTATATGCCATCCTTAATTTCATTGGCACCTTTGCCGTTCTAAAGTTATTCAGTACGGGGAAGTTGAGCTAACCATGGAAAATATAATCCCCTATATTGCTTTGGCATTGGTCGGGCTGGGTTCCGTTCTGATTATTATTGGAACCATCGGATTAGTGCGACTGCCAGATGTTTATTCGCGTATTCATGCTTCTGGTGTTGTTGATACTGGTGGGGCGGCGCTTATTTTGCTGGGGTTATGTCTGTATTCGGGCTGGAACCTTGTTACGATCAAGCTGATTGTCATCGGAGTGTTTCTATTTTTCACCAGCCCTATTTCCGGTCACGCCATTGCGCAGGTTGCGCATAGCCAGAAAGTTGATTTTCAGGGCGAGGATGAAACAAAGTCCAAATCTGATCAGACTTCGGATGGAGAAGGAGCGTGAGCACTTTACTGATAAATATTTCTCTGGTGAGTTTTATGTTGGTCATTGCGCTTATGATCACCTTTAGCCATCGGCTATTTGCTATTATTGTCATGTCTGGCGCGTATTCGCTTATCTCTGCGGCTATGTTTGTCAATCTGGATGCCGTTGATGTTGCATTTACCGAAGCGGCGGTAGGTGCCGGTTTTTCAACCGTATTATTTCTGGCGGCAATGGCATGGCTTCCAGCAGAAGAAAAACGTGATAAGGCGTTGGTGATTCTTCCCTTAATTGTATGTTTTGCGGCTGGGTCGTTATTGATGTGGGCTGTGGCCTATTTGCCGGCGTTAGGTGATCCATCATCGGTGGTTCATCAGCATGTTGCCCCGCGCTATCTGGCCGAAAGCTATGATAAGTTGCATATCCCGAATGTTGTGACAACGGTTCTGGCCAGTTATCGCGGTTTTGATACATTGGGTGAAACAATTGTTGTTTTTACCGCCGGTCTTGGCGTTTTGCTTATTCTAACGGGAAAAACTGGCCGTGTTCAGAATGATAAAGCCAATAATGACATCAGGGATGAGGATGAATAAATGAAAAATAATCCTATCCTTCGTGTCGTAACAAAAACGCTTTTTGCGCCGATTATTCTATACGGTCTTTATGTTCAGTTTCACGGTGATTTCGGCCCCGGTGGCGGGTTTCAGGCTGGTGTGATCATTGCTGCCGCTTTCATTCTTTATGGCATGGTGTTCAGCCTTGAGGAATTGAAACAACTGGCGCCGCCTAAAATTGTTCATGCTCTGATGGCTATGGGTGCGTTGATTTATACCGGTGTTGGTGTCGCTACATTTCTGCTGGGGGCTGAGTTCTTGAATTATGATGTTCTGGCTAAGTATCCCGCTAAAGGTCAGCATTATGGCATTTTAATTGTGGAATTTGGCGTTGGATTAACAGTTGCTAGCACCATCTTGGGTTTGTTTATGGCGTTTGCCGGTTTTGATATTCCTAAAAATAAAAAGCCCACCAAACGATCACCATCTGTTAAAGCCAAAACATCTATAAAGAAGAGGGCATAAACATGGCTGATCTTCTTCTGTCGCACTGGAATTATTTTATTGTTGTCCTGTTGATGATGATTGGGCTGTTTATTGTTATTTCCAGCATGAATCTGGTCAAAAAACTGGTTGGATTAAGCATCTTTCAGACATCGGTGTTTCTGCTTTATATTTCGCTTGGTAAAATCGAATCCGGAACAGCACCGATTATTATGAAATCTGGTCATGATGGGCATGGTAATATGGATATTCTGTATTCCAACCCATTGCCACATGTGCTTATTCTAACGGCGATTGTTGTTGGTGTCGCTACTACCGCGCTGGGATTGGCGCTTGTTTTGCGGATCAAGGCCAGTTTCAATAGTATCGAAGAGGATGAAATCCTCAATGTTAAGCGGGCGATCAACAGCCGGAGTAAATCATCATGATTGACTGGATGTTCCATTTGCCTGCTATTATCGTTGTTATTCCATTATTATCAGCGATTATTGTTGCATTACTGCCATCACGCATCGGCTGGATTTGCGCCTCTATCAGCTCTGGTTTGTCGTTCTGGGCGGCTATTGTTTTAACCGCGCATATGTTGGATGCCGGATCATTAATGCGGATGTCCTATTTTCTGGGGGGCTGGCCGCCACCCTGGGGCATTGAGTTTTCGGTTGATCATGCAACGACATTGGTCATTTTGGTCGTAACCGGTTTAGGTTTTGTTTCAACTTTATCCAGCAACGCATTGTTATTAAATGATATTCACAGTGACGATAGATCACGGTTCTTTGCCGCATGGCTATTGACGCTTGGCGGATTACTGGGCTTGGTCATGACGGCTGATGCTTTTAATCTGTTTGTCTTTTTTGAAATATCCTCTCTGGCTTCGGTCACGCTTGTTGCCATGGGTAGTGGCCGTGATAAACGCGCGCTGGTTGCGGCATTTAATTATCTGATTATTGGCGCTATCGGGGCAACATTCTATGTGATTGGTGTCGGGTTCTGTTATGCCATGACGGGTACCTTGAACATGGTTGATATGGCAAACCGTTTGCCGTTAGTGACTGATCTTGTTCCGGTCTATATTGGCCTCGCCTTTATGGTATCCGGCGTTATGGTCAAAGCGGCCGTATTTCCTGTTCATTTCTGGCTTCCGCCTTCATATGGCTTTGCGCCTATGGCGGTGACTAGCCTGTTAGCCGCTATCGCTACGAAAGCCGCGCTTTATGTATTGATACGCATCATGATGACGATCTTTGGCGGGTTTCCCGATATGCCATTAATGATCATGCAATGGGTATTTATCCCACTGGCATTGATGGCCATTCTGCTTGGTACGGTGCTGGCCATTTATGAAAAAGACGCAAAAATGATGCTGGCGCAATCCTCAGTCGCGCAAATCGGCTATATTGTTCTGGGCTTTGGCGTTGCGACGCTGGCCGGTGTGCAATCCGGATTTATCCATATTGCTAATCATGCCATGATCAAAGGCGGCATGTTTATTGGTCTTGGCGGCATGGCGATTGCGGTTGCCGGTAAAACCCGCATGACCAGTCTAGCCGGATTAGGGCGCCGCATGCCTATCACATCAACGGGTTTCCTCATATGTGGGTTAAGTTTAATTGGTGTGCCGTTAACCGCCGGATTTATTTCCAAGTTCTATCTGGTATCCGCTATCATTGCGGCCGGATACTGGCAAATCGCGGCTATTGTATTATTATCCAGTGCGCTATCTGTCATCTATTTATGGCGACTAGTCGAAACATTATGGTTTGCGCCAGCGGATGGGGTGGAAACACGCTTACCCGAACAGGCGATGATCTATATACCGTTATGGATATTAGCTATCGCAAATATCTGGTTTGGCATAAATGCCGGCATGATCACGGGATTAGCAAAAATGGCTGCCACTAGTTTATTCGGGGGCATGTCATGATTACTGCTGATAACGCTATTATTCTTGGTCTGGCTGTTCCGCTTATTGTTGCTATCCTTACGCCATTATTTGCCTCACGTCCGGATATTCGTGATTGTTTAGGGCCTATTGGCGGTGTTATCAGCCTTTATGCGGCTATTCTGGTGGCAAGAGCTGTTATAGGCGGGGAAACGCCGGAATGGTTCATCATATCAATCTCAGAAGGCCTGAATTTCAGCTTTAAGGTCACGCCCCTTGGGGCAATATTCGGGTTGGTTGCATCCGGTTTGTGGATTATGGCGGCGATATATTCTGTTGGCTATATGCGCGGCAATAAAGAAACACATCAGACACGGTTTAACGCATTTTATGCAGTCGCCGTTCATGCCGCGTTAGCGATTGCATGGTCTGGCAATTTGTTGGTGCTATTCATTTTCTATGAGGTGCTGACGTTTTCTACTTATCCGCTGGTTATTCATAAACAAACGGCTGAGGCTATGCGGGCAGGGCGGCTTTATATGGGTATCCTTGTTGGCACGTCGCTGATGCTGTTATTACCGGGGGTGATCTGGGTATGGACGGCTACTGGTTCTCTGGATTTTGTACCGGGGGGAATTCTGGCAGGAAAAATTGATCCGGCCTATGTTCCGTGGATGCTGGCGCTTTTTGCTTTTGGCATTGGTAAATCGGCGCTGATGCCTATTCACCGGTGGCTTCCGGCGGCTATGGTTGCGCCAACACCGGTTTCGGCATTGCTGCACGCGGTAGCGGTGGTCAAGGCCGGTGTCTTTACCATGCTGATGGTGGTTGTTTATATATTCGGCTATGATTTTCTGGCTATGACCGGTGGGTCTGTCTGGTTGATCTGGCTCGCTTCATTCACCATTCTGGCATCAAGCGTCATTGCTATTCAAAAAGACGATATCAAGGCAAGGCTGGCCTATTCAACGATTTCACAATTATCATATATTGTGCTTGGGGCGGCGCTGGCTAATGAACTAGCCGCCAAGGGCGCGGCGTTGCATATCGTTATGCATGCCAGTGCCAAAATCACATTGTTTTTCTGTGCAGGTGCTATTTATGTATCAGCACATATTAAAAATGTGTCACAGCTAAATGGTTTGGGATACCGGATGCCATTGGTGTTTGTCGCTTTTTTCCTTGGCGCTTTATCCATTATCGGTATCCCGCCACTTGGCGGCTCATGGAGCAAGTTTTTCCTCATGGCTGGTGCCGCTGAAAACGGTATGATCATGGTCATTATCGTTTTGGCCGTATCGTCGCTGATGAATGTTTATTATTTGCTGGAGCCGGTATTGCGCGGGTTTTATCTGCCAGAAAAATCACGTGTTCATGTTGAAAAACTGCCGCTAGTGGTTATTCCACCTGTCATAACGGCGGTGCTTTGTGTGGTTTTATTCTTTGTACCGGGGCCTTTCTTATCCCTGATTAACCTGATGGTGATGCCATGATGAATGATGACATCAATAAAAAAGTAGAAATCCTGACGCTGGAACGGTTTGGCCGCGCTTTTACCTTTGTGATTGTTGTCGGGATTATCGTGCTTCTGGTGCTGGAAATCTTTACGCATCGTCATGGTGAGTTTGCGATAGAGGATATGTTCTTCTTCCCTGCGATATTCGGCTTTGTTGCTTTTGTATTTGTGGTCATGTTTGGCACATTCTTGCGGCGGTTTATCATGCGTGACGAAGATTATTATACAAAAAGGGAAGGCGGCAATGATGATACCTGATTTTGGTCTTCCTCCCGGCTTTTTGATGATCCTTGGGGCTGGTCTGATCCCGTTTCTGCCGGCAAATCTGCGCCATGTATGGATGCTTCTGGCGATTGCCTGTTCTGCTACTACGCTGATAGCACCATCCGGTGAGCATCTGCTCTGGTCGGTGATGGGCATGGAATTATCGCTCTATCATGTTGATAATCTGACTTTTCCTTTTTCGCTAATCTTTCATATCGCGGCGGTGTTGACGGTTATTTACAGCTGGCATGTCAAGTCATGGGCAGAATTAACCGCTGTTTTATCTTATGCAGGGGCGGCAATCGCGGCGGTTCATGCGGGTGATTTGATTAGCTTGTTTATCTGGTGGGAAGCAACCGCCATCACATCCGTGTTCATTATTCTGGCGGCAAATACGGTTTCCGCCCGTCACGCGGCTATGCGCTATCTGTTGGTACAGGTGTCTAGCGGTGTGCTGTTAATTGGCGGGGCGGCGCTTTATTTCCATGAACATGGCCGGATCACATTTGAAGCCATGACGCTGGGGTCTATGGCGACTTGGTTTATCTTTATCGCTTTTGGAATTAAAGCGGCATTTCCTTTTCTTAATGGCTGGTTGCAGGATGCCTATCCAGAGGCAAGCGTGACCGGAACAATCGCTCTATCTGCATTTACAACGAAACTGGCTATATACGCTTTAGCACGCGGATTTCCGGGAACAGAATTGCTGATCTGGATTGGTGCTGTGATGACGGCATTTCCTGTTTTCTTTGCTGTGATTGAAAATGATCTGCGCCGCGTATTATCATTTAGCCTCAACAACCAGCTGGGGTTTATGGTGGTAGCGGTTGGTATAGGCACGCCACTGGCATTAAATGGCGCGGTGGCACATGCCTTTGTGCATATCATATACAAATCATTGTTATTTATGTCTGTTGGCACGGTGATGTTCCATACAGGTACAGCCAAAGCGTCAGAGCTTGGCGGGCTATACAAACAAATGCCATTTACCATGATCTGTTGCATTATTGGCGCCATGTCGATTGCCGCGTTCCCGTTATTTAGCGGTTTTGTTGCAAAATCGCTGACCATGACCGCGCTTGGTGGAACAGAGTTTATGTTAGCGTATTTTGTGCTTTTATTCGCATCTGCCGGTGTGCTGGAACATTCGGGAATCAAAATCCCGTTTTTCACATTCTTTGCGCATCCAACAGATCGTAAAATTGGTAAAACCCCGACCGGAATGTTGATCGCTATGGGTGCGGCGGCGGTTATGTGTATTGGTATTGGTGTGTTTCCGCATCTGCTTTATCAGATTCTTCCATATGCCAAGGTTAAAAATCCGTATGACCTCAGCCATGTGACAGGACAGTTGCAATTGCTATTGCTGGCCGGACTTGCCTTTGTTGTGTTGATGCGAACACGGCTCTATCCACCTGAAATACGGTCAACTGTACTAAATACAGACTGGTTTTATCGCCGTCTGGCGCCATCAATTATTGGTGCTATGGTGCAAGTATTCATGCAATGTGCGAAAGCCATTGACGATATCATTATATCCATCGCCAGAGCGGTTATGCGCGGGGCTAAATGGGTGTCTGAACATCCAATATCGGGGCCAGTTATTCCGGGGCCTGCGGCTTTGGTTCAAGTCATTGTTCTGATTGTAATTATGGCATCAATCTATGCCAATATTAAATAAAATCAGCATGGGTATTGAGTGGATATATCCATATATTCGAATATATCTGTTTGTTTTACCGCTATTAATAATCGGAACAGCCCAAGTTTTTGCCAATGACTACACCCGTTTAGCCGTTTATGATCCGGTTGGTGATCAGTGGCATGATATTCTGGCTGAGTTAGCCGAAACCCCTGAACAACGGCAAATAGGGTTAATGCATCGGCAATATCTTGCTGATAATCATGGTATGTTATTTATTTATGACCAAGAAAAACCATTATCATTCTGGATGAAGAATACATATATATCGCTTGATATCATTTATTTTTCTGGAAATGGTGATTGGGTAAGTACAGCGTCAAATACCATCCCGCAAAGCCTTACGACCTATCCTTCAATAGCACCCGCACAGTTTGTTCTGGAATTGCCAGCAGGTCACGCATCGCGGTTAAATATAGGCGCAGGAAGCAAGTTAATGATGAAAGACTGCAATATGCTAAAATCAGGGCTTGATTTCGTGCCATGCTACCGATAAATATACTTTTGTGTTTGCTGTTTTGTAAAACATATGTCGGAGTGTAGCGCAGCCTGGTAGCGCATCTGGTTTGGGACCAGAGGGTCGGGAGTTCGAATCTCTCCACTCCGACCATTTTTGATCGATTATTTTTCGGGTCACCATTTTTCGGGTCATTATGAAAGCACGCATTTATCAAAAACCTAAATCCGCCATGCAGTCTGGCAATACCGGATGGGGTAAATCCGCGCCATGGATCATGGAACCGGTTCGCCAGCATAAGGCATCTGCTGATACGCTCATGGGGTGGCAATCATCGGGGGAAACGCTGAAAACCCTGCATTTGTCATTTGAAACGCTGGATGCTGCTCTGGCTTATGCTAGCACTAACAATATCGAAACCGTTGTTATTCCAGCCCCTCAACGCCGCCGTAAATTCAAGGCATATGCCGATAACTTTGATTTTAATCGAAAGCAGTCCTGGACGCATTAAGGAACACATTAAGGTGTCATATTAAGGGTCACATTAAGGTGTTTTTGCAAAACGGTACTATCTTTGCATGTGATGTCATTATAGATTGATAATACACAACATGGTGGAGATAACGTTATGTTACCATTGAAAAATACATTTGATATATTCCGCCGCGTTTTTTTAGGGGGCGTATGTGCGGCTTTGCTCGTATGTACAACGCCGGCACAGGCTAAGTTAGGCTTTTATCTGATCGAAGATACCGAAGACCCTAATCCTTCTCTGGGCGCGTGTATGGCGGTTTATACAAATGGTGTGTTAATCCAGCCTGAAAAAAATATCTGGATTTTAAATTATGAAGTCTGGGAAGTGTTTTACGAAGAAAAAATGTTGTTTTGCCACAAACACGGGGTCATATTCCCGAAAGGCGAAAGAGTAGACTAATCATAGCATACGCTCTTGCTCTTGTGCATGATTTGTAATATCAGTCATGCAGGCTTATGGCTCCGTAGCTCAACTGGATAGAGCAGCTCACTTCTAATGAGCAGGTTGCAGGTTCGAATCCTGCCGGAGTCGCCAATACCATGATATCATTTATAATGCTCGCGCCGGTCTGAAAATGTCCGCACCCGTCGGCGCCATGCTTCATAACTGCCGCGTTTCAGATGTGTTCGCATCAATTGTTTTACCTGTTTTTCCTTCAATCCATAAAGCTGTTCGATTTGCGCAAATGTCGTATGGTCAGATAAAGCCATTTCTATAATTTCATCAATATCTTCGTCTTTATATGGCATGTTGTCTCTCAGGCGTGGATATGGCGGGATAATTGCATGGAATATGGTATCTTTTTATGTTTCTGTGTTTATATTTTAAAATATCATCTAATAACCAATATAGTTTGATTTTGTGACAGGTTGAGTGGCAATGCGTGAAAATATTCTGGCTGTATTGATACTTCTGGGGCTGATATCCGGTGTCTATTTTCTGGCGCCGGTTATTTATGATCAATTCGGATACGATGACCCTGATGAGATTGTTACCATTACCGTTGAGCTGGAAAATAAATGTCTGTTTGATGATGATGTGTTTGTTGTCAAAACGTTAAATACAAGCCGCACATTCCGTTTTAGCAATGGTAAGGCTATTATCCGTGTTCCGCGTAAAACACAAATTATGCTGGCGGTTAGCCGCGAATATCCGGAGTTTTCATATAGCGATGTCCCGCAAAAAATTGACGATAAGATGCCGATGAAAATGATTGCGGATTGCACCACTTCACCAAGACTAAAATCCACCATGGACGCCCTACAGCAACAATTTAATAATTAAAACATCCTTATCATTTGAACAGAATTGGATAGCGCGGCTCTATTCAACAAGGCGCAAGGCGGATAACCGGATGCTGGGTGAGGGCGTGATCCCGTGGATCATGGCTCACCATCAGCACAGGCAGATGCAACCGGTTGATTTCATTTTCAACCAGTTCAATGATCTGATCACGCATATCATTATCCAGACTTGAAAACGGTTCATCCATTAATAACGCCTTTGGTTCGGCTAATATCGTCCGGAGCAGAGCCACACGCGCCGCTTGTCCGCCAGAAAGCGTATCCGTGTCACGATGTTCCCATCCGGCCATTCCTGCCCGTCTTAACGCGTCTGCGATACGGTCTTGTCTTTCGGCTTTGTGGTACGCTTGCGGAATTCCAAAACCCAGATTTTCAGCAACAGTCAGATGCGGAAATAATAACGCCGATTGAAACAAAAACCCGATATGGCGTTGTTCCGCTGGCATGTGATCCAGACATTGATCATTTAGCCATATGCGCCCGTTGCTAATCATGTGATCGGTATTAAGGCCGGCAATCCAGCGCAGTAAGCTACTCTTTCCGGCACCGCTAGGGGCATCAATCAGCATAATCTGACCTTTATCAACAGACAGATCAATCGGTTCAAACAGCCACTGATCATGATATCCAACCGCGGCATTAGTAATGGTTAACATGCTTTATTCTTATTCCTATTTTGAAAAAATTAATTTATTTTCATAACGTTAAAACAAAATTAACATTTATCAGATATCATAGTATCACATGACATTATCTCTAAATGGAGAATTAAGTGACAACTACAAAACATAACACATCTTTATTTAGCCAGATATATATGATGGCATTTGGTTTGGTTATGGTTGCTTTTATTAGCATCTTTAACCATGACCCGGCCAAGGCAGATCATTTTGATGATATCATTACCAATGCCAAAGGCCAGACAGTCTATTTTAACGCATGGGGCGGCTCGCCTGCTATTAACAGCTATATTGACTGGGTGGCGACACGGGTTGCGGATGAATACGATATCACGCTCGTGCATGTTAAATTATCCGCCACATCAGATTCTGTATCGCGCATTTTAGCGGAAAAAACCGCTGGCAAATCAGTTGGTGGTTCTGTTGATCTGATCTGGATAAACGGTGAAAACTTTGCCGCGATGAAGCATAATGATCTGTTGCGATCTGATAGCTGGGCATATGATTTACCATCATTCGGATATACTGATCCGGTGGCATTGCCCGGCATTCTCAATGATTTTGGTGTGCCAACGGACGGACAGGAAGCGCCATGGGGCAGGGCGCAATTCATATTCGGTTATGATACCGCTTATGTTGATACGCCGCCACGATCTGCGGCTGAGCTGGCGGCATGGATCACATCCCATCCGGGGCGGTTTTCCTATCCCAAGCCATCTGATTTTATCGGTATGAGCTTTTTGAAGCAGATATTGCTGGAAACATCACCGGATATTAGCCTATTCGCAAAACCGGTTGACCAATCAAACGCCGATCAAGCGCTGACCCCGTTATGGCAATGGCTTGATGCCGCGCATCCGCATTTACGGCAAGGCGGCAAGCATTTTCCAGCTAATTATACGGCCATGATACAAATGCTTGGTGATG
>JABIWM010000172.1 GCA_018701255.1 Alphaproteobacteria bacterium
AACAACAGGATAGCCAAGGCCATATATATGCGATGCGTCCATATGGATATCATGGGTGTGGGTGTGGCTGTCATCTGTGTTCCCTTAATGTATCTTCTGATATGACTACTGATATATGTGCTCATTATCCTAAAAACCCTCTTGGATCAAAACGGAATGGTAATGTTTTCCATTTTTCAAACTGCTCTGGCGGAAGTGGCGGTATAAATGGGCTACAGTCTTCGAATGCCCGTTCAACCGCATGTGCTGCCAGTCTAAACCCTTCATCAGTGGTGTAGCGTACGGTATCCTTGAATTTTACCCTTATCACTTCACCGTCCTCATTAAAATCGACAATTATGTCAACAATAAGAGCATTTGCACCTTCTATGGCTGATGGCGGGTTCCAGCACGGTTGAATAGCGGCTTTTAGCAAGGTGATGATATCCGCGCCTAAAGGCCCGTCACTGGTATTATTGGTGTTAATCGCCTGCCCGACATTATCGCGAACCGTTTCATCCAGAAAATCAGCCAGATTCTGATTGGTTTTTGTATCATCGGTGTCTTCGGTTTTTTTGGTTTTCTCATCCTGATCATCTGACTTTGGCTGACTCTGCGCCTCAACAAGAAGATTCTGCACCTGCAGCCCAAGCTCATTCTTTGATTGTTCCTTATTCTGATCGTTCAGCAGATAGGATGCTATATCATCTGTCTTGATCTTAGGCTGTTTTTTTGGCGGCACTTCAGCCACTCTGGTTTCCTTGGGCTTGGCTTTCGGCGGCGTAACCGGTGATGGTGCGCTATTCGATTGTTGCGGGTCTGTTTCAGGTTCAGGTGGCGGCAACTCATCCTCATCCGGCGTTATATTTAACGCTATGGCATTGTCTTTTGGTTGATCTTGCGGCAATGGCACATCTGCCGGTTCCGGTTTTTTAGGTTGCTGGGCGTCCGGTTTTGGCGGCGGTGGTGCTGGTTTTGGCGGTGGCGGCGGTGCGGCGGCGGCAGTTGGCGTATTATCACTCGCCTGCTGATCCGCGGCATCATTCGCGCTATTGTCTTTTGTCTGGCCGGGCAAGCCTTCGTTCAGATTAGTGACCGGCACGATATCAACAATTTCCGCTGTCAGGGTCGGGATAGCATCCAGCGGCGTTTTGGAAAACCACGGCAAGCTGATGACAAACATCGCCACCACCATAAGATGGAGCAGAACCGATAGCCCTAAAGATGAACGGAAATCAACAGCTTTCAGCATGGGTATCAGGACTCATCCGCTAATTTTGTGACTAGCTTAACTTGCGCTATTCCTGCTGATTTTATCAAATCCATGATACCGATTACGGTACCATAAGACACATCACGATCACCGCGAACATATACCTCAACCGATGGGTTTTCTATAACAATGGCCTGCAATCTGGCCACCAGCACATCTGTGTCCATTGCTTTTTTCTGTAAGCTGACGACACCATTTTCCTGCACGGTTATGACCAGCGGCGCCTGATCAGCGCTGAGCGAATCGCTTGCTTTTGTTTCGGGTAATTCAACCGGAATTCCAACCGTCAGCAATGGCGCAGTTACCATGAAAACAATCAGCAAAACCAGCATCACATCAACAAATGGCGTGACATTAATCTCACTCATAGGGGATTTTCTGCCGCGTTTACCACTATTGCGGGTGCGGCCGCTGATCTGCATGCCCATTGCGCTTATTCCTCTTCTAGCTGGCGGCTTAGCATGGAAGAAAACTCACTGGAAAACCGGTCAACGCGCGCGCCTAGCGCATCAATCCGCGCATTAAACCGGTTATAGGCAATCACCGCCGGTATCGCGGCCACCAAGCCAAGCGCGGTAGCAAACAAGGCTTCTGCAATGCCGGGAGCAACAACCGCAAGGCTGGTATTTTTTGACATGGCAATCGCCTGAAATGAATTCATGATCCCCCAGACCGTGCCAAATAATCCGACAAACGGGGCAACAGACCCGACCGAAGCCAGAAATGTCATGCCTTTTTCCATCACCTCTATCTCGCGTGAGATAGTGACTTCCATATTGCGGTCAATGCGGTTGCTGGATGACATGATTTGTCCGGGTTGACGAACGGCCTTGCCGCTTACCCGTCGCCATTCGCGCATCGCCGCCACAAAGACATTAGCCATGATGCCGTCTGGCTGGCCGCCTATCCGGTCATAGATGCGATCAATATGTTCACCTGACCAGAATAAATCCTCAAAATCATCCGCTAGCGCGTTTTGCGTGCGCAATGTCCGGACTTTATCAATAATGATTGACCAGCTCCATATTGAGGCAACTATGAGCATGAGAATAACCAGCTTGACGATAATATCAGCGTCTAAAAACAGACCCCAGATGGATAATTCCTGATCCGATAACACCAGATTAGTGGTTTCAGGTAATGCAGAATTGGTTGTTTCAGTAGCCATAGTCTTCCTCTTTTACTAAATACTAGCGGAGTTCCAACTAGTTATGTATGTCATGATTTTGTGGCGGCATGGTGGCAAGGATTTTATTTTTAACATCCATATCCAGACGGATAGGACGGCCGTCTAATGTGGCATAGACGACTTTGACAATTAGCGTGGCCAGATTGATATCATCGGCGGATATGACTTGCTGATTTAAAATAACCTGCGCCCCTGTCATGCGTTCTGTTTTGGTGACGACTGTGATTACATCACCTAACCGGGCAGGTTTATGATACTGAATATCCACTCCGGCAACAACAAATGCCTTACCATCAGAAAGCCGCTGACGTTGATCAATATCCATTAACGTAAATCCGGCACTGCGGGCGCGTTCCGCATAGCTAAGATAGTTGGCATGATAGACAACACCGCCAGCATCGGTGTCTTCGTACTGCACTTTTAGCGGATAGATATGAGCGCAAGTTTCTGCATCTATCCAGCCATCTAGCGGTATGTCATTCCGGTTATTCATCATCAACAGCCGCAATCATTGTATCAATCAAATCCAGCTGGGCGCCTTTTGGCGGCGTTAAACCGATATAAGCCCATCCTGCTTGCGACAGGCAACGGCCACGCGGGGTTCGCATGATCAATCCGGTCTGCATCAGATATGGCTCAATCACTTCTTCGAGCACATCACGTTGTTCAGCCAGAACAGCCGCCAGCGTTTCCACCCCGACCGGCCCACCACCATAATGTTCAGCCATCCCGTGCAAATAGCGTCTATCCATAGCATCAAGTCCGGCGGCATCCACATCCAGCGACAATAAGGCTTTATCGGCGACATCCTTATTAACCAGTGCATTGCCATTAATCATGGCGATATCACGGACACGCCGTAACAGACGGCCAGCGATACGCGGTGTGCCGCGTGACCGCCGCGCAATTTCCAGCGCGCCTTCGGGGGCAAGCGGCATATCCAGCTTACCAGCTAGCCGCATGAGGATGGTTTGCAAATCCGCTTGGGAATAAAATTCCATCCGCATCTGAATACCAAAACGATCACGCAACGGTGT
>JABIWM010000173.1 GCA_018701255.1 Alphaproteobacteria bacterium
GGATCATATTCGCGCTGTGGAAGCTCATCTTCGGTTGCCCGGAAATAGTTAGCCGGACCAACAGGGCTATCGTTACCCAGCTGACCGTAACCGAAGAAAATCTTATCCAGTAGTTCCTGACGGTTAACAATATGCTTCATGGCGTTACGAACATTCTGGTCTGTGTATGGGTCCATGTCGCAAAGCATTGGCATAGTGGCTTGTTTGTTACCGGTTGAAATCAGGGTTTTCACGTTAACCATTGATTTCAGACGTGACGCTGTTTTTGCCGGAACGTTGTTGATTGCATCAACAGCACCCGTAGAAAGCGCCGCCATCCGTGCGGTCGGGTCATTAATACCAAGTGTTTCAATCTCATCAAAGAAGGAATCATTGCCAGTATTATAATAATTGGCAAATTTCTTGGTGAGTGTGCGAACGCCCGGCTCATGCTCTTCTAGCGTGTAAGGGCCAGCACCAACACCGGATTCCCAATCAATATTGCCATCACCTTTTGATGGGCAGATATTCAGGTGGTAATCCGACAGAAGGATTGGCAAGTCACCATTGCCTTCGTTCAGCTCAATGATAACGGCATCTTTGCCGTCTTCTTTGATTGATTTGATACCAGAAACCACGCCGCTTCCGCCAGAACCATTGGCTTCAACTGTGTGATAGCGGATAGAATCAGCGATATCAGTAGAATCCATTGTTTTGCCGTTATGGAATTCAACACCTTTACGCAGGTTAAACTTCCATGTTTTACCGCCATTTGAAGGTTCCCAGCTTTCAGCAAGATCACCACCAGCAGAACCGTCAACATTGATCTTGGTCATGTTCGGGCGAACCTGACCCATAGATACGTTGATCATGTAAGCATCCAGAATCTTGCCCGGATCGAGAATATCACTGGTTGCACCGCCGGTGATACCAACGCGCAAACGTCCGCCTTGCTTCGGGGTTGCGGCCTCTGCCTGATTAGCGATGGCAGTTGCGCCAGCTAAAGAAACGCCAAGTGCCATTGAAGTAGCAACAAAATCACGACGGCTGATGCCGCCTGACATGAAGCTAGACTGAAGTGACTTCACTTTCTGCTGTGTTTCTTTATCCGAAACCTCAGCCGAAATGTCATGTTTATCGTTGTTTTCCATAATTCCTCCATTAAAAAACAATTATTCAAATATATTCTTATTTTATTATTTTTATTAAACATTGAGATAACGCTGACGTAAACATCTTTCTGTAAAAAAATAGACAGTTTTACAAATTTTTGCATAAGGCGATTAATCCATTTTAAAAATGGTCATATTTATCTAAGGTGGCATTTATGGAAATTCTTCGCGCATTATCAGAAGCCTTCGGGTTGCTATTGACGGGTGATCAGGCGTTATATGAGATTATTTTTCTATCGCTTCAGGTCAATTTGAGCGCCGTAGCCTTAGCTGCGCTAATTGGATTCCCTCTGGGTGCATTATTAGCGACCTCGCGGTTTATTGGTCGCGGCTTTATCAATACAATGGTCAATACGCTGATGGGCTTGCCGCCGGTGGTGGTCGGATTGGTGGTCTATATGATGATATCGCGTTCAGGGCCATTAGGGGTGCTTGAGCTATTATATACACCAACAGCCATGATTATTGCCCAGCTGATTCTGGTAACGCCAATTATTACGGCGCTGACCCGGCAGTCTTTATCACGATTGAATGATGATTATCAGCCCATGTTTTTTATGCTTGGCCTATCGCCATGGCGGCGGATGCGAACATTGATTTATGATGGCGGCATGGATTTGGTGACGGCTTTGCTAGCCGGGCTTGGCCGTGCCATGGCAGAGGTTGGGGCGGTGATGATCGTTGGCGGCAATATCAATCATTTTACCAGAGTCATGACAACAACAATTACATTAGAAACCTCACGCGGGCATTTATCAACGGCATTGGCGCTTGGGGCGGTCTTATTGACCATGACATTAATTATAAATGCTCTGGTCGCCATATTAAGCGGAGGGCGATAATGTCAAAAAAGCCGACATATCTGACGCTCAAAGGCGAGGGGCTGGGGCTGAAACGTGATAGCAGGATGGTTGTATCCAATGCTGATATTACAGTTTCATCAGCTGGTGTAACTGGTCTGATCGGGGCAAATGGATCAGGCAAAACATCGCTGGTCCTGATGTTGGCAGGACTGGCCGTCCCTGATCATGGCGTGGTGAACCTGACTGATCATGCAGGCAGAGTGGCCAGCCGTAAACAGATCGGGCTGATGATGCAGAAACCGGTTATCATGCGGCGTAGTGTTTACCGCAATTGTGAATATGTTCTGTCTGCGCTGAATATTCCGGTATCCGAACGCGCTGACCGTATTATGGCCGGACTTGCCATGATGGAGCTTGAACATTATGCCCAGCAAGACGCACGGACATTATCATCAGGTGAACAACAGCGGATGGCGCTGGCGCGGGTGCTGATGGCTTCCCCCGGCGTGCTATTATGTGATGAGGCAACTAGCAACCTTGACCCCAAATCCACGCAAATGATTGAAGCGGTCATCATGGATAAGGCGGCGGCAGGATTGCCGGTGTTGTGGGTGACACATAATTTAGCGCAATTGCGGCGGTTGGCACGGCAAGTGATATTTATGCAAAAGGGTGAGATACTGGCCAATCAGGATATAGA
>JABIWM010000174.1 GCA_018701255.1 Alphaproteobacteria bacterium
CGGTGCCGCCAGTACTATCATGGCGGATATGGAAACCGCCAAACTGGGGCATGTAGCCACAACTGAGGTCAGCAATGCTTATGGCATAATCTCCATTGATGGCAAATCAAGCCGTGACATGTTGGCCAAACATTGCGCGCTTGATCTACATGAAAGCGTCTTTACCAAAGGTACCGCTATTCAAACAATTATGGGTCATGCCGGTATTATCCTGATTGCTACCGGTGATAACAGCTTTAACATCATTGGCCGCGCCAGCTTTATGCCCTATCTGGTGGCGTTGCTGGCTGATGCCAGTGTTGAATATGGTTTTGAATACCGCCCTGCAAAATAGCCGGACAGTTTAAACATTTAGATAAAACAAAAAACGGCGACTGGTTATGTACCAATCGCCGTTATTTTTTGTTTGCTTCATGCTTGAACGTAAGGCTTTGATCTGGCCTTAATACTCACTATCCGGCAATTCTTCCATCCGCTTTGCCTTGAACGCGATTAACGCTTCATCAATGGCCGGATCAATGGCGGGGGCTTCATAGTTATTAAGCATTGTTCTGGCTCTATTTTCGGCTCTTTTTGCGCTCTCAACAGCGCCTTCTGAGCTCCATTGTTCGAATGTTGTGTAATCAGCCAGATCAGAACGCCAGAACGCATCTTCGAAATTGGCCTGAGTATGGCTAGACCCCAGAAAATGCTGACCGGGGCCAGTTTCCCTGATCGCATCCATCGCCTGTCCGTTTTCGCTCAAATCAATGCCGCCCACCATACGCTGCATCATGGTTAGCTGATCAGCATCAAGGAGCAGTTTACGGAAATCCGACACCAGCCCGCCTTCCATCCAGCCCGCTGAGTGAAGCACAAAATTCACGCCGCTGGTAACCGATGGCATGATGGTATGGGTGGATTCATACGCCGCTTGCGCATCAACGGTTTTAGCCGCCGTTAATGAACCGCCTGACCGGAAAGGGACGCCCAGACGCCGTGCCAGTTTTGCGCACCCGTTTAGCACTAATGCCGGTTCTGGCGTGCCAAAGGTCGGTGCCCCTGTCTGCATGGACATGGAGCTGGCGAATGAGCCAAAAATAACCGGCGCACCCTGCCGTACCATTTGCGCAAAGGCAATACCGCTCATGGCTTCGGCTAATGTTTGCGCCAATGTTCCGGCAACAGAAACCGGTGACATCGCACCGGCCAGAATAAATGGTGATATAATCACCGCCTGCCCATGCCGTGCATAAACCTTAAGCGCGCCGAGCATGGTATCATCCCATGTCATCGGCGAGTTGGCATTGATCAGACTGACCAGCACATTGTTTTCATCCAGAAATCCATCACCAAACAGGACTTTAGCCATATCAACAGTGTCTTGCGCGCGACTGGCGGCGGTAACTGATCCCATAAACGGCTTATCCGAATATTTCATATGCGTATACAGCATTTCCAGATGCCGTTTCGGTACTGGTAAATCAACTGGCTCACAAACCGTACCACCGGAATGATGCAATCCGGGGAGCATGTAAATCAGCTTCACCAGATTGCGGAAGTCTTCGATAGTCGCGTAACGCCGTTCATTGTCCAGATCACGAATGAATGGTGGGCCATAAACCGGTGCAAATACGGTTCTATTGCCGCCAATTTCAACAGACCGTGCCGGATTACGCGCATGCTGTGTAAACTCGGATGGGGCTTTCTGGCAATATTCGCGGCATAAACCACGCGGAAAATGAACACGCTGGCCTTGGACATCGGCGCCATGTTCACGCAAAATATCCAGTGCTTCCGGATCATCTTTGAACTCAATGCCGATTTCTTCTAGGATGGTTTCGGCATTGTTTTCAATAATCTCGGCGCCTTCGTCACTCAACATTTCATATAAAGGGACATGACGAACAAGATATGGGGTTGATAACTGTGTTGCTCCACCACTTCGGAGAGTGCGGCGAGCATCTCTGCCCCCACCCCGGCGACTGCGTTTTTCTGCTACTTCTGACATGGCAATGTTCCTCTTAAAGAATCTGCACTCTTATTTGTTACGCTCTTAGTTTTTCGTTATCAGGATCAAACGGGCTTTCTTCGATGATTTGCGCATCAAACCGCTTACCCAGAATATCAATGGTAAACTTGGTGCCAATAGCGGCCAATGCGGGCGGCACCATGGCCAGTGCTAACGACTGCCCGACACGGAACCCGTAATTACCGGATGTCGCACGGCCAACCATTTCACCATTATGGAATAACGGATTGCCGCCTAGCACATCGGCGTCTTCGACACCGTCAATGCGCATGGTGACCAGCTCATTAGCGAAACCTTTTTCCTGCCATTTCACCAATGCGTCACGACCAATAAAATCACCTTTGTTCAGATGGACAAATCGATCCAGCTTGGCTTCCAGCGCCGCGTATTCAATGGAAAGCTCGGTTCCCATCATACGGTAGCTTTTTTCCATCCGCATCGTATCCATAGCACGGATACCAAATGGCTTGATGCCTAAATCAGCGCCTGCTTCCATCAGCCGGTCAAAAATATGATTCTGGTATTCAATCGGGTGATGCAATTCCCAGCCAAGCTCACCAACATAATTTACTCTGGCCGCTAATGTTGGCGCATGCCCCGCGTCAATCCAGCGTGATGATAGCCACGGAAAGGCGGCGTTTGAAAAATCGGTTCTAGGGCTAACCCGTTCCATCAATGTTCGTGCTTTTGGCCCTGCTATCACCAGCACACCCATCGCATTTGTCACGTTGGTGAACTGAACACTGCCGTCTTCGGGCATATGCTTTCTGATCCAGTCATGATCAACCGATTGCAACGCCCCTGCTGATACGACATAAAAACTGGTATCGGATTCTTTGATAATTGTATATTCCGAATGAACACCACCGCCATAGCTCAACGCATGGCAAAGATTAACACGGCCGGCTTTTTTCGGAATACGGTTTGCAATCAGGCGGTCAAGAAACTCCGCCGCGCCGGTGCCTGTGATTTTAGCCTTGGCAAAGGCAGACATATCCAGAATCCCGACATTTTCGGTCGTATTCTTGACTTCATTTCCGATATGTTCAAACCACGCTGACCGGCGGAATGACCAATCGTCTTTTTGTGGGACACCTTCGGGGGCGAACCAGTTTGGTCTTTCCCAGCCAAAGCTCGCACCGAATACCGCCCCCAGATTTTTCATGCGATCATAGCAAGGCGTTGTTCTCAGCGGTCTGGCGCCTTCGCGTTCTTCATCCGGAAAATGTGTGGTGAAGACATTGGCATAGGCTTCTTCGTTTTTCTCAATCAGATAGCTTTCTGTGGCATAATTGCCATAACGGCGCGGATCAACGCCAGACATATCAATGGTTGGCTCACCTTCAACCATCCATTCTGCTAACTGCCAACCAGCACCACCGGCCGCCGTTATGCCGAAAGAATGGCCTTCGCTTAACCAGAAATTCTTTAACCCCGGTGCAGGCCCGATAATCGGATTACCATCCGGCGTATAGGCAATCGCGCCATTATAAACGCGCTTAACACCAACCTCACCAAAAGCCGGAACCCGGAACATGGCGCTTTCAATATGCTGTTCAATCCGTTCCAGGTCTTCTTGGAATAATTCATATTCACTGTCTTCGCTAGGGCCATCAACATAACATGCTGGCGCGCCGTGTTCATAGGGGCCCAGAATCAAACCGCCCGCTTCTTCGCGCAGATACCAGCCATTATCGCTATCCCGAAGCACGCCCATTTCTGGCAAGCCTTCGGCATGGCGGGCTTTGATATCCGGATGCGCTTCGGTGACGATATATTGATGCTCAACCGGAATAACCGGAACATTCAACCCGACCATAGCACCTGTTTTACGGGCAAAGTTTCCGGTACAAGACACCACATGTTCGCATGTAATCGTGCCTTTATCAGTGACAATTTCCCACTCACCGGACGCGGTTTTATTAATCGCCTGCACGGTTGTGTTCCGGTGGATAGTTCCGCCCATATCCCGCGCACCTTTGGCCATGGCTTGGGTCAGATCAGCCGGCTGAATATAGCCATCTTCGGGATGCTGGATCGCGCCAATCAAGCCTTCTGTGTTGCACATTGGCCATGCTTCTTTGATCTCAGCAGGGGTTAGCCGCCGCACGTCAACGCCAATCGTATCAGCGACACCAGCATATTGCATATATTCATCCCAGCGATCAGGGGTGCTGGCAAGGCGGATATTCGATACCTTGCGCAAGCCCACATTCATGCCGGTTTCTTCTTCGAGTTCTTTATAGAACTTAACCGAATACTTATGCACCTGCCCCACCGAATAGGACATGTTGAATAACGGCAATAAACCAGCCGCGTGCCATGTTGAACCGGATGTTAATTCCTTGCGCTCAATCAATACCGCATCAGTCCAGCCTTTCTTGGCCAGATGATAAAGCATGGAAACACCGACAACTCCGCCACCAATAACAACTACACGTGCATGACTATTCATGACCTATTCCTCCGAGCATCTCGACTATATCATTATATATGGTTTAATATGCCCAAATTAATCTGGCATAGCATCCGGCAAACGACATAATAATGTCAAATCCAGCCTTCCCCAATATGTCAAAATGACATGATCAAATACCATATATTCAGGGGTATAGCCGTTGCACCTGCCACGCCGCCGCCGCATCACCAGCAGAATGATCAATGGGTTTGGTAAATCGAAACCGGTCATGCAGACGGGATTCCCCATCCTGCCAGAATTCCATTTCATGCGGGATTAGACGATATCCCCCCCAGAATGGCGGTCTGGGCGGGTTTTCGGGATATTGCTTTTCGATATCGGCTACGCGGCCGGACAAAATCTCCCTGCTGGCCAGCGGCTGTGATTGCTCTGACGCCCATGCCCCTATCCGGCTTCCATATGGTCGGCTGTTGTAATATGCGTCTGAATCCGTTTCTGAAAGCCTTTCAATCCGGCCAACTAGCCGCAATTGGCGGCGCAATGATTTCCAGTGAAAGCTCATGGCCGCGCGACCGGTTCCATCCAATTCGGCGGCCTTTCTGCTAGTATAATTGGTATAAAAATGAATGGCGCTATCGTCACGACCTTTCATCAGCACCACACGAACAGATGGCCAGCCACTATCGGAAACCGTGGCCAGCGCAACCGCATTCGGGTCATTGATTTCTGTTTTTTCTGCTTCTGCCATCCACACATCAAGCAGATGAAACGGGTTTTGTCCGGTTGGGTCAAATGTCATTGGTTCCGCCATGATCAATTCACTTTCATTGGGTTAATGGTTTAAAATCAGCGCACTAATCCTGTATATATTCTTAAGAAATAGGTATGATGCCCGAATTATTCCAGCTTGGCGCGCCTTTCTTTTGTCATAAATATGTGGCAAATTGTAACGACTATGATGTTTTGTACATTATTTTACCAAACTTTTGCATTGAACATATATCGGACAGACAACAGCCATCGCTATATCACAGGCTTTTGTCAGACAAACCGGAGGCAAAAATGAATATTTTTAAAACATGGATAATGGCTTTGGCTATAACTGTCCCCTTTAGCGCAATGGCCGCATCAACGACTAGCGTTGATACCATCACGGGACAGGTGAATTATGTAGATACCCTCACCTCCTCATTTGTTCAGCAGAATCCAGTGACAGAACGGGTCTGCCGGATACAGGATGTGCCGATTTATGCGCAAGCCGGTGAGCAATCTGATGAACTTGGCAGCATGATTATTGGCGGATTAATCGGCAGCGCGGTTGGTAATGGGCTAACCAGTAAAGATGGCGCCGGAACAGCAGGCGCCGTGGCCGGGGCTTTACTTGGCCGCAATGCGGCTAAACAGCAAAATAACGCTAATCAGCGCATCGTAGGCTATCGCCAGGAAAATGTATGTGAAAATATCACTACCGTGCGGCAGGATCGGGTGGAAACCATTACCGGATACCGGTTGAATATTACCGTTGACGGCAAACGCATCACGGTTGACAGCAACACGCCGTATAATAGCGGTGATACCATTATACTGACGCGGAAGACTACATATAGTCTGCGTTAATTATAATTGATATGCTTTTATTGGCATCAGGGACTTGTCTTATCAAGCCCCTGATTGCTAATATGTGTTTTTATAGTAATGGCTAGACAAATGACTCAACATAATGACCTACTCAAAGGAAAACGCGGCCTTATCATGGGTGTTGCTAATGATCGCTCTATTGCTTGGGGTATTGCCGCCAAAGCACACGAAGCCGGGGCTGAACTTGCATTTACCTTTCAGGGTGATGCGCTAGAAAAACGGGTTCGCCCACTGGCCGCTAGCGTCAATTCTGATCTTGTTGTGTCATGTGATGTGACCAATGATGACGATATCGACCGTCTGTTTTCAGAAATAGAACAAAAATGGGGAAAGCTTGATTTCATCGTTCATGCCATTGCCTATTCTGACAAAGCTGAACTTAAAGGCGATTATTATAATACCACTCGCGATAATTTTAGCCGAACCATGGATATTTCCGTGTATTCGCTGACGGCCATTACCCAGCGTGCGCAATCTGTGCTTAATGATGGCGGGTCTATCGTAACGCTGACATATTATGGCGCCGAACGGGTGATGCCGCATTATAACGTTATGGGCGTAGCCAAAGCGGCATTAGAAGCATCGGTGCGTTATCTGGCGGCTGATCTTGGTGAACGGAATATCCGCGTCAATAGCCTGTCTGCGGGGCCTGTAAAAACGCTGGCCGCGTCTGGCATTGGTGATTTCCGCTATATTCTCAAATGGAATGCCTATAACTCACCGCTGAAACGCAATGTGTCCCTTGATGATATTGGTGGGTCTGGCGTTTATCTGTTGTCTGATCTGTCCAGCGGTGTCACCGGTGAAACACATCATGTTGATTGCGGATATCATGTTGTTGGTATGAAAGCCGTGGATGCACCGGATATCACCGTGGAACCATCTGATGGCTGATAACAGTTTCGGAACTTTGTTCCGCTTTACCACTTTCGGGGAAAGCCATGGCCCTGCCATTGGCTGTATTGTTGATGGGGTGCCGCCGCGCCTGTCGCTTAGTGAAAATGATATTCAACCCTATCTGGATCGCCGCAAACCCGGCACATCGCGATTTGTAACTCAACGCCGCGAAGATGATATCGTCCGGATACTTTCCGGTGTATTTGATGGCAAAACCACTGGAACGCCGATTGCGCTGATGATTGAAAATACAGATCAGCGCTCAAAAGATTATTCAAACATTGCCCAGCAATATCGCCCCGGCCATGCCGATTATGCCTATGATGCAAAATATGGCATTCGGGATTATCGTGGTGGTGGCCGGTCATCGGCGCGTGAAACCGCTAGCCGTGTAGCCGCTGGTGCGATTGCTCACCATATTCTGGCCAGCGCATGTCCTGATCTGACCATACGCGGCGCGGTCGTCCAGATTGGTGATCATGCGGTAAACCGCGATAACTGGAACTGGGATACCACACGGGATAACCCGTTTTTCAGCCCGGATGCGGATATTGTACCCATATGGGAAGATTTTCTGGACGATACCCGCAAAAAAGGTTCATCAGCAGGCGCCATTATTGAAATTGTGGCTGATGGTGTTCCGGCCGGACTTGGCGGCCCCATTTATAACAAACTGGACGCCCAGCTAGCCGCCGCCATGATGAGCATCAATGCCGTCAAAGGGGTTGAGATTGGTGACGGGTTTGCCGCCGCCGCTATCCCCGGTGATCAGGCCGGTGATACCATGCGCGCCAATGCCGATGGCAAGCCTGTCTTTACCAGCAATCACGCTGGCGGTGTATTGGGCGGGATTTCGTCTGGCCAGCCGCTAGTTGTCCGTTTTGTGGTTAAGCCGACCAGTTCCATTCTGACCCCACGACCAAGCATTGATAGTGACGGCAATGAGATTGAGGTCATCACCAAAGGTCGCCATGATCCTTGCGTGGGTATCCGTGCTGTCCCTATTGGTGAGGCTATGATGGCTGTTGTTCTGGCTGATATGCTGATGCAGCAAACCGCACAATGCGGGCTGATCAATCCGGAATAACAGATATATTTACGGCTTTCTTGCCGCTATTATAAACTCTCTGTTGCCTTCGGGGCCGGTGATGCTGCTTTCGGTGATGCCAAGCACCTGCCAGCCCATATCATTGGCCAGCCACGCGGCAATATCATCCTGAACCGCCTGATGCAGTTCCGGATTACGGACAACACCGCCCTTGCCAACCTGCCCCTTGCCAACCTCGAATTGCGGTTTAATCAGCGCGGCCAGCATGCCGCCGGATTTAACTAGCCCCAGACTCGCTGGTAGAACTTTGGTTAATGAAATAAAAGACGCATCACATACCACCATATCCACCGGCTCAGGAATATGATCATCGGTCAGATGCCGCGCGTTCATGCGTTCCAGCACCACCACCCGATCATCATTCCGCAATGACCAGTCCAGCTGGCCATGACCGACATCAACGGCATATATTTTTTCAGCACCACGCCGTAACAGAACATCTGTAAAACCGCCAGTACTAGCCCCGACATCAATCGCCACAACACCGCTTGCATCCAGTTCTGAAAAATGATCAAGCGCACCGGCCAGTTTCACCCCGCCACGCGATACATAGGGATGCCCCTTGCCTTTGACGGTTAATGGGGTAGCGATATCAATCCGGTGACCGGATTTAGTCAGTTTCTGGTCTTTCGTAAAAACCAGACCGGCCATGATCAACGCTTGCGCTTTCTCTCTGCTTTCTGCCAGTCCCTGTTCCACTAGCAGAATATCCAGCCTTTGCTTTTCTGTTTTAGCCATTCTGCTTAATCGTGGCGGCCAGTGATGCATCATCCAGAAACGGCAGGATAGTAGCCAGAATACCGTCAACATCAAGCCCGGCTTCGGCCAGTTGGGCGGCTTGCGAATTGTGATCAATCATATGATCAGGCAAAGTCATGATCCGGCATTTCAGCCCATGATCCAGATGCCCGTGATTAGCCAGAAACGTAAATACCTGTGTGCCAAACCCACCGGCACAGCCTTCTTCTATGGTGATCAGAACCTCATGTTCTTTGGCCAGCTGGCTGATCAGGTCATGATCCAGCGGTTTTACAAATCGGGCATCAGCCACCGTAATTGGCATGCCTTGCGCTTTCAGCATATCCGACACCTTGATACAATCGGCTAGCCGCGTGCCAATGGATAACAGCGCAATGCGATTGCCTTCGCGCATGATGCGGCCTTTGCCAATATCCAGCGGGGTCAGTTGTTCGGGGATAGGTACGCCCGTCCCCTCACCACGCGGATAACGGAACGATATCGGCCCCTCATCATATGCGGCGGCGGTTGCCACCATGCTAGCCAGCTCCGCTTCATCTGCCGGTGCCATCACCGTCATATTCGGCAAGGTGGCCATAAATGCCATATCATAAGCGCCAACATGAGTTGCCCCATCAGCCCCGACCAGCCCTGCTCTATCAATCGCGAAACGGACAGGCAGATTCTGCAACGCCACATCATGAACAACCTGATCATAGCCGCGCTGTAAAAACGTGGAATAAATTGCCGTGAAAGGCTTCATGCCTTCGGTGGCCAGACCTGCGGCAAATGTCACCGCGTGCTGTTCTGCAATGCCAACATCAAAGGCGCGGCTTGGGAAACGGCGGGCAAAATGGTCAAGCCCGGTTCCCGATGGCATGGCGGCCGTTACTGCCATGATATTCGTATCTGTATCAGCTTGCCTGATCAGCTGATCGGCAAAAACAGACGTATAATTCGGCGGCGCGTTTCGTTTCGGTTGAACGTTTTCTTCGCCGACAACATCAAA
>JABIWM010000029.1 GCA_018701255.1 Alphaproteobacteria bacterium
ATGTTAATAAATTACAGTAATGTCGTTAAATGGCTAGTATCGACCGGATTTCATTTTAATACCGACTCTTTTTTCCAAAATACGCCACAGCGGCTTCACGCTCTGTCAATCCAGTCAGAAATGACCTATATCAGAATATGGTATCCGTCCATAAGATAAGCGCGACTAAGAGTTGCATTTTTTCATCAAATGAGAAGAATACATACATGACTAATATCGAACCACATACCAAGACATCACATACGGTTAACGCTGTCATCTTTGATAAACTGGCAGAACATAACGATCCATATCTGATCACTCCGGATCACATATGGACAGGTGCCGCTTTTCATGAACTGGTTATGATGCTGGCTGAATTTCTGCATCAATCCGGCCTTAACAAAGGCGACCGGTTATTAGCACAGGTGGAAAAATCACCAGCTAGTCTGGCGCTATATGTCGCCACATTAAAAGCTGGCGGCATTTATATCCCCTTAAACACCAGCTATACCATGGCGGAGCTGGATTATTTCATTGGCGATGCCGAACCCAGCATCATTATTCTATCTACTGACCGTGCTGCTAGCATGGCTGAACATTATTCGGATAAAACCCTGTTCGCGCTTGACGCTGATGGCACTGGCCAGCTGATGGATAGCGCCCGTAACATGCTCAAAACACCCAACACCGTCAAAAATACCGCGCCCATGCTGGCGGATGATCCGGTCACCGGCGATGATCTGGCCGCTATTCTGTACACATCCGGCACCACCGGTCGATCAAAAGGCGCTATGCTGACGCATCGTAATCTGGTTAGCAATGCCATCACCTTAACGGATTACTGGCAGTTTACTGATCAGGATACCCTGCTTCATGCTTTGCCTATCTATCATACCCACGGGCTGTTTGTGGCTAGCCATGTGGCCACGTTGAGCGGTGGCCGGATGATCTTTCTGGCCAAATTTGATCCTGACACAATTTGCCACTGGTTGCCGCAAGCAACGACCATGATGGGGGTTCCGACCTTTTATACCCGATTGCTGGCTACGCCGGAATTCGACCATGCGCTTACTGCACATATCCGGCTATTCATATCCGGATCAGCCCCGCTTCTGGATGAAACCCATACCGCGTTTCATGAACGAACTGGTCATGCCATTCTGGAACGATACGGCATGACGGAAACCAGCATGAACACATCAAACCCCTATATGGGTGACCGCCGCCCCGGCTCTATCGGCTTTGCCTTGCCCGGTGTATCGGTGCGGTTGTCTGATGATGCCGGCGAGAATGGTATCGGCATGATTGAGGTAAAAGGCGATAATGTGTTTTCCGGTTACTGGAACAAACCGGATCAAACCAGCGAAAGCTTTACCGATGATGGCTATTTCCGCACTGGCGATCTGGCGATGATAAGTGATGACGGCTATATATCCATCATTGGCCGGCAAAGCGATATGATCATTTCCGGAGGATTGAACATCTATCCCAAAGAAATAGAAGACGCGCTGAATGATATTGACGGCATATCAGAAAGCGCGGTTATCGGCATCCCTGATGCTGATTTTGGCGAACAGGTCATGGCTGTCATTGTGGCTGATCCCGAACACGTTACCGCCGAGCAAGTTACCGCCAGATTAGCAGACAGGCTAGCCCGTTTCAAACATCCGAAATCGCTGATATTTGCTGATGCCTTGCCCAGAAATGCGATGGGTAAAGTAGAAAAAAAACGCCTGCGCCAGATATATGGCGATGCGTAAAACAGATGGAAAACTAGCCTAGATCACCGATACCAGAATTAACCGGCATCCCATTATCAGGAAAAACAGCAAGATCAGTTTTCTGAACCAATCCGGTGAGATATAGCTGCGTATCCATTCGCCCAGCATAAATCCGGCCAGTGCAACCACCAGCCCGAACATGGATGACAGCGCCAGATCAAGGGTAAGCACGCCATTCAGCAAGAACGCCAGAACCAGCGGGGCGCATCCGGCAAAAAATAGAAATCCGGTGGCGGCAATAAACTCATCCTTACCGGCATCACGACCCAGCAGATACATAACAATCGGCGGCGAGAAAACAGAACTCAAGCCGCCAATAAAACCCGTCACCACCCCGCATAATACCTGCCAGTATGGTGCGGCTGAAAATTGCCATTTTAATCCGGCCAGCGCTTGCACCGCAAACACCGTCATAGCCACGCCTAACCCCAGCAACAAAATCGTTTCCGGAAAAGACAGGATAAAATAGCCTGTCAGAAATATGCTGATCACTAGGGTAATGGCAAAAAGACCATATTTTCGTATCACCAGATGGCGCAGTTGTGATCGCTGCATCTGTAACAAATTTACAAACATGGTCGGAATAGCTGTCAGGGGGATGGCTTCTAGTGGCGGCAGGAACAACGTCAATAGAACCATGCAAATAGCCGGCATACCCAGACCAATAATGCCCTTAACCGTGCCAGCAATCAGGAATGTGCCAGTAATAGCCAGCCATATAGAAGGATCAGCCAGATATCCGGATAATGCCGAAGAGTTCACAAAGCGTATCCACAAAAACTGGCCACAGCGCGGGCGATTTCCATGCCGCGTGTTGTCAATGGCAGAAGCCCGATAGAAATCACCGCAATGATCAACCAGATGGCCCAGATGATGCGGTCACCTCCGCCAGTATCACCATTATCAACATGCTTATCAAAGCCGCTATCTTTGGCTGTTTTCTGATCAGGTAACGTCATATTGATTAAGTCCTGACAACAAACTCCATGCCGGATTGATTACCAACATATATCTTTGGCTTATGACGATAGAGCCGGATCAACAGATCACCAAGCGCAACATCAAATCCATCTGGCCGGATACGAACAATTTTGCCTTGCGCGGATACATCCGTATCCGTGCATTCAATGGTGACTTTCTGATCAAGTGTTAACATGTTTGTCTCACTTTCTGGCTTATGTCTTTGCCATTATGTTTTGTTATTATTGCCTTTATCATAATCAATAGCCAGCGATTTGAGCTGATCAAGATCACAAATATTCAGGCTGGCCATATTCGTTGCCGCCAGCACAACATTCGGGGCGGCACCGGCTTGTCTGGCCTGTTCCCACCGTCCGGCACATAGGCACCAGTGATCCCCCGGTTTTAATCCGGCAAAGCCATATTCCGGCCGGGGCGTTGATAAATCATTTCCTGCCGATTTGCTATATGCCAGAAAAGCATCGGTCATCACCGCACAGACCGTATGCAAACCCATATCTTCCGGCCCCGTATCACAGCATCCATTTCTGTAAAATCCTGTCATAGGTGACGTTGAACAGGGGATCATCACCCCGCCCAGCACATTGCGCTGTTTGTTATTTCCGCCAGAAAATCCATCCATATTGCGCTCATCCTTTTACCGTAATTCATATTTCAGTTGATGTGATTAAGGAGCCAGTTTTCGGGATTCGGTTTCAATCACGTTTTCTACTTTTGCCATTAATTCCTGTCTTGTCAAACCGGCCGGAATGGCTGGTAATAGCCGGACGGTTATATGCCCCGGGGTTTTGGAAATGCTATCCCGTGACCAGAAATATCCGGAATTAAGCGCAACCGGCACCACCGGCAATCCGGTGGCCGCATATATGGCATAAAGCCCACTATGATAAGGTTGATACGCATCAACAGCAAGCCGTGTTCCTTGCGGAAAAATGAGCAAATTGCGCCCTGTTGAAGCCGCATGCTGACTAACCCTGATCATCTGTTTGAGCGCGGCCTTGCCTTTATTCCGGTCAATGCCCATCACCCCGAACCGCGCCAGATAGAGCCCAAATAGTGGAATAAAAAGCAATGATTTTTTCATCACCGTCACCGGTTGCCCCAGCATAGCCAGCAAGACGATGGTTTCCCATGCGGATTGATGTTTCACCGCATAAATCACCTGCTGATCCGATGTATCACCCTCAATATGTGAGCTAATTCCACAAATACCGCCCAGCAATACCATCATTGCCCACGCCCATAGCCATTGCCAGAAAAAAATCACGCGTTGCGGCAATAGCAAAAGCGGCAGGCCAATAATTGCCATCACCGCCGTCATGCCATAAAACAGTAAAGAAAATATCAGACCGCGTATAAATCGCATGATTTACCCTTTACCATGTTAACTCTATCATGTTCGTATAGAGTGTTCGTAAGAAACCGGTATTCTTATGCCCTAAAATGTTATCCGGAAATTTTATCCAGAGTTATAGCCATACCATGACTGACTTATTGAAAACAGACCCTGAACACCAGAAAAATAATAACCATATCCCTGACTGGCAAAATCATGTTCTGGCTATACTGGCATCGCTGGCCGCATCACGGCAAACCATCACCTATGCTGATCTGGCTGATCTGGCGGCATTACCATCACCGCACCGCATTCATAAACTGGCCGATTATCTGGAACAACTGATTGCCGAAGACATCACCGCATCACGTCCTGTCCGTGCCGCTGTTGTGATCAGCAAGCGTGATCACGGGCTGCCGGCGGATGGATTTTTTGATTGCTGTTCCGGCCATGGGCTGATCCCGGATGCAGGCGAAAGCCGTCAGGCGTTACACGCCCGATTGCTAACCGCCATATACCAGCTGTCATCAAGCGATTAACGGCTAGGCTTTGCGGATGCGAAAGCTGATCAATCCCTGATCATGGTCATTCTGGTCAAGCAATTCATGGCCGCCAACCTCACAGAAATGGGCGAAATCCAGCGGCGCGGCCGGATCATCAGCAAGTACCAGCAAAATTGCATCGCTATCCATTGCCGCGATTTGCCGCCGCGCTTTCAGCACTGGCAATGGGCATTTAAGCCCGGAGGCGTCAAGCAGGATATCATGTTGACCATATTCAGACATAGCCAGAAGTTTTATCATTTTTTACGCTAATGGCAAGCCGAGATGCGGCAATTGGCTATACCGGTTTTACTTGCCAAGCATAGGGCAATTGCGGATAAGAGAGCATGAACATCTGGGGCATCATTATTGGCGGAACGGCCGGGCTAGCAATTGGCGGCCCGATTGGTGGGCTGGTTGGCGCCTTGGCCGGTCATGTGGCTGAACATGTCGCGAACCATGCTACCGGACAATCCATTGCCCCTATCGCTGGCGGTTATGACAAAAACCTGCGCCAGAACGTTGCTTTTTCGGTTGCGCTGATTGCGCTATCGGCAAAAATGGCCAAATCTGACGGTACCGTCACACTGGATGAGGTGCTGGCCTTTCGCGAGAAAGTCGATATCCCCGAAAAAGACGTTAAAAAGATCGGGCAATTATGGGATTTAGCCCGACAAACCCCAACCGGATACGAAGCTTACGCCAGACAACTGCGGCAGCTTTTTGGCGCGAAGGCCACTGTTTTTGAACATCTGATGGGATTATTATTCCATATTGCCAACGCTGATGGCACCGTTACCGATAAAGAAAATGAGTATCTGTATCATGTGGCGATAGAACTGGGGTTTGATGATGCTGATTTTCAACGGCTGAAACTGTTATATGGCAACTATCCGGATAATCCTTATCAGATATTGAATATCGCGACAGATTCCAATATGGAAGAAGCGCGTAAGGCGTGGATTGATTTGATGCGCCAGCATCATCCCGACCGGTTGCAGGCAAATGGTTTGCCCGCCGAGTTTATTCGTTCGGCCACCGATAAAGTAGCAAAAATCAATGCCGCCTATGAAACGATCAAACAATCACATGCGAGCTAGATCATATGGCTGAAAACCTGTTGAGTATTCATGATGTTGGTATCAATCTGGGCGACCGGTGGTTGATGCGGAATGTTGATGTCAGCCTTGAGGCCGGTGACCGGTTATGTCTGGTTGGCCGCAATGGGGCGGGCAAATCGACCATGATGAAGCTGATGGCAAATCTGGCCGAAATGGATGAAGGATCATTATGGATTTCCCCCGGTAAAACGGTATCCTATCTGCCGCAAGCACCCGCCCTGCCGAAAGGCATGAGCTTATCCAGTGTTGTTCAACACGGCACCGGAAGCGATGGCGATATCATTATTCCGGCACATAAAGCCGAAGCCTATCTGACCCGCATGGGGCTAGACCCCGACCGGTTAAGCGATGGGCTATCTGGCGGCGAATCCCGCCGTGTTGCGCTGGCACGGACATTAGTCAAAGAACCTGATGTTCTGCTTATGGATGAGCCAACCAACCATCTGGATTTACCAACGATTACATGGATGGAAGATTTGCTGATGACGCATAATGGCGCGTTAGTAGTGATCAGTCACGACCGCGCTTTTCTTAACCGTATCGGCAATGGCACGTTATGGATTGATCATGGAAAATGCCGCCGCCGTCAGGGGAGCTTTGACGGATTTGATGAATGGGCAGATACTATCCTTGCCGAAGAAACTATCCGCCGCCAGAAACTGGATCGCCGGATTATCGCCGAAACCCGTTGGTCAATCGAAGGCATCAGCGCCCGCCGCAAACGTAATCAGGGACGCATGCGGGAATTGCAGGATATGCGGCAAGACCGTGCAAAAATGGCGGCAGGCGCCAGCCGGTCAAGCCGGATGCTTACCGCAACACTGGATACCGGTGGCCAGATCATGCTTGAGGCGATTGATCTTACCGCCACCGTTCCTGTTGCTGTTCCTGTTGCTGTTCCGGTATCTGCATCTAAACTATCCACTCCTGCTACTGAAAACACCAGACGCGTATTGTTCCAACATTTTAACCAGATCATTCGTAAAGGCGACCGCGTGGGCATTATTGGCCCCAATGGTGCTGGCAAATCCACGCTGGTCAAAATCCTGCTGGAACAGATAACCCCCGATAGCGGCCGTGTTCGGGTTGGTTACGGGCTGGAAGCATCCTATTTTGATCAGCAACGCGAAACGCTAAAACCCGAAGATACGCCGTGGCAGGTGCTTTGCCCTGATGGTGGTGACACCGTTGAACGCGATGGCAGAAATCTGCATGTGAAACGCTATTTGCAGGATTTCCTGTTTGATGAACATAAAGCCACACAGAAAGTCAGAACGCTTTCCGGCGGTGAGCAGAACCGGTTATTACTGGCGCGACTATTTATTGAAAAACACAATATGCTGGTGCTGGATGAACCGACCAATGATCTGGACATGGAAACGCTGGAATTAATGCAGGAAGTCATTGCCGATTACAAAGGCACCGTCATTATCATCAGCCATGACCGCGATTTTATTGACCGCACAGTAACATCAATTCTGGCATTCGAAGGTGACGGCCGCATTATCAGTCATGCTGGTGGATATTCGGATTATCTGGAACGGCGCACCAAGCTAGACATCAGAAAATCAGAAAAAAACACAAAATCCAATCAGAAAGCAAAATCAAAACGTCCAGAAAAACAGCATGAACGCAAGCTGAGCTTTAAAGATATTCATGCGCTGGAAACCTTGCCGGATGAGATTGCAAAGCTGGAAGCAAGCATCACAACGATTGAGCAAAAACTGGCCGACCCTGATCTGTTTGCCCGTGATGCTGATCTGTTTCAGCTATTGGTCAAACAGCTGGAAGCCGAACGCGAATTACTGGCAAAACAGGAACAACGCTGGATAGAAATTGCCTTGCTGAAAGATGACATTGAGAACAATAGCTAAACAGCCCGCCCAGCCGGATCGCGTCATGCTTGACAGAATTGATGTGACATCCTAGATATCACACAGGTCAGATGGTCGGATGGTCGCTGTTTAGGCAGAGGAAAGTCCGGGCTCTTGAAAATCACGGTGCCGGATAACGTCCGGCGAGGGTGACCTTAGGGAAAGTGCCACAGAAAACAAACCGCCATCATATGATGGTAAGGGTGAAACGGTGCGGTAAGAGCGCACCGCAATGCCGGCAACGGGATTGGCAGGGTAAACCCCACCGGGAGCAAGACCAGATAGGAACATATTGCCGTATGGCAAAGGGTGATTTTCCCCTATGTTCGGGTAGGTTGCTTGAGGCGCGAAGGTAACTTCCGTCCCAGATGAATGGCCATCCCGCCAATTGCGGCGGACAGAACCCGGCTTATAGACCATCTGACCTAATAATCTTTATCACTCATTATCCGCATCATTTGATCTGTTGCCGTCAACACGGATTGACGCAAATGATCGATTCTCATAGCTAAGATATTGAAATAATTGAGAACATAAAGTGAACAAATAAAAATAATGTTTGTTTTCAATGACTAAGGATAAAGCCTTAATAATCTAGTCTAACTGTATGAATTAATTGCATTTTTTTAGGTATTTACAGGTTTTCCCATTGACATACCATAAAATCCCATGTTATCCCAAATAATCCCATAAAGTGTATTTTGCATTTATGGACAGGCAAACATTAGGCAAGAGGCGGCAGTGGAACTATTCACGTCGACATTTGAAAACAAGGTAGACCGGAAAGGACGCGTATCCGTTCCGGCAAAATACCGTGCTATTCTGGATGCCCGTGGTGAGCCGATTATCCTGACCAGATCATTGACCCTGCCTTGCCTTGAAGGCATGTCGCTGGATCGGATGAACAAATATGCTGATGCCATTGACAGCATGGATGCGTTTTCCGAAGAAGCCGAAATGCTGCAGATGATTATCGCCAGCGCACAGGAAATGCGCCCTGATAGCGAAGGCCGGATTGTTCTGCCTGAAGAATTTTTGAGCCATGCCGATATCAGCGATGCGGCTACATTTATCGGGATTGGCCGGTCGTTCCAGCTATGGAATCCCCTAGCCTATCAATCGCGCGAAAACAAAAGCCGGCAGGCCGCCCGTGATGGCAAAATGCCAAAACTGATCCTCAATCCACGTCCAAGATCAGGAGATGGAGCATGAGCTTTCACCCGGAGCATAATCCCGTTCTGGTCGTTGAAGTTGTTGAAGCTCTGTCACCCAAAGCTGATGCGGTTTATCTTGACGCTACGTTCGGTAGAGGCGGGTATAGCCGCGCCATTCTGGATGCCGCGCCATGCCGTGTGATTGCCATTGATCGTGATCCTGATGCCATTACCGCCGGTCAAGACATGCGCCATGAATATGATGGCCGTCTGACATTGCTAGAAGGCCGGTTTTCACAAATTGGTACTTTGCTGAACGAAATCGATATGCCATTGGTTGATGGTATTGTGTTTGATTTTGGTGTGTCGTCCCCACAAATTGATGATGCTGAACGCGGATTTTCGTTCCGGTTTGACGGGCCGCTTGATATGCGGATGGAAAAATCAGGAACCAGTGCCAGCGATTTTATCAATACCGCCACGGAAAAAGACATTTCTGATGTGTTATGGCAATTTGGTGAAGAACGCGCCTCACGCCGCATTGCCCGTGCCATTATCCATGCCCGTGACGAAGCTGAAATTACAACAACCTATCAGCTGGCCAAGATTATTCGTGCTGTCATGCCGCGCCCGAAACCGGGGCAGATTGATCCGGCCACGCGAAGCTTTCAGGCTATCCGAATATATATCAATAATGAGCTGGATGAAATCCGCACAGCGTTACCAGCGGCAATGGCATGTTTGAAACCGGAGGGACGATTGGCGGTTGTTGCCTTCCATTCCCTCGAAGACCGGCTGGTCAAAACCTTTATCATGAATGAGGCAGGCAAAGCTCCGCGCCCATCCAGACATGTGCCGGATGTGCCAGAACATGCACCACGGCTAAACATGATCACGCGCAAGCCGATTACACCATCAGAAGATGAAATGAACCAGAACCCCCGTTCCCGTTCATCGCGTCTGCGTGTGGCTGAGCGCACAGATGCGCCGCTACTGGCTGAGGTGGCGTGATGAATGTCTTTTCGCTACGCACCACCATTATCCTGACACTAATCACCATCATGCTGGGGCCATTAGTCTATCTGTCCGGGATTCGCAAAGATGGTCGTGAGAGTGAGTTGATGCAAATCGAAGCCAGCATCACCGAAACCCGCGATAGCATTACCGTGCTTAAATCCGAATGGGCGTATTTATCCCGCCCTGATCGTATTCTGCAATTATCTGAACGATTTCTTGATCTGAAACCACTTGATCCGCATCAGATCGTTCCGGTCGAGGAGCTGAGCAAGATCACCAAATCTGCTCCAAGCAATAATATCGAAGAGGCTAATTTAATCTGGAGTGTGGAATGAGCATCTGGTCACGTTTAATTCGACTTATCTCTGATATGCCCGCCGCCGAAGCACGGCGCGTGGCGGCAACCCGTCTGGGGGTTGTCCGTATTTTTGCATTATGCTGTTTCTGTGCTATCGGGTTGCGCGTTGGCTGGCTGGCGTTTGATATCAGCAACGAAGCGCAAGCCTATACGCCATCAATCGAACAGGTTATTCGCGGCGATATCCTTGACCGTAACGGGCAAGTCATGGCAACCACCGTGCCGGTATTCGAGCTTTACGCTGACCCTAATGAGATTCTTGATCCACGCGAAGCCGCCATAAAACTAGCCACGGTTTTAACCGATATGAGCGAGGAAACCATTTATACCCGTCTGACACGCAAAACCCGCTATGCGGAACTGGCATGGCGGCTATCGCCTAAAAAATATGCCGATGTGTTGCGTCTGGGCGTTGCCGGAATTCATGGTCGCCGTAAATTGACCCGCGCCTATCCGAATGCGATGGCGGCGGCGCATTTGCTGGGCGGCGTGAATAAAGATGGCAAGGGCATTGCCGGCATTGAGCACAACCAGAACGCGTTGCTGGCATCCGGCGAAGACCTGAGCTTATCCATTGATTTGAACATTCAGGCCATTCTGCGTGAAGAAATCAACAGCCAGATCGAACTGTTTGAAGCGATTGGCGGTGCTGGTATCGTGCAGGATATTAAAACCGGCGAGATTATCGCCATGGTATCCCTGCCCGATTATGACGCTAATCACATTGGCTATATTGCCGATGACCACCGGTTTAATCGCGCCGCTAAAGGGCTTTATGAACTGGGCTCAACATTCAAGGTGATTAATACCGCCATGGCGCTGGAAAGCGGTGTGTATGCAGAAACAGATATGATTGATGTGGTATCCACCTTGCGCGTTGGCCGGCATATCATTGGTGACTATCATCCGGAAAAAACAAATCTGAATGTGTCTGAGGTATTGATTGTTTCATCAAATAAAGGCTCTGCCCGCATTGCTGATGCAATGGGCGCGGATATCCAGAAACATTATCTCAATCAGCTAGGCTTATTTGAAAAAACCAGCCTAGAAATTCCGGAATTAGGCGCGCCATTGCTACCGTCACGCTGGGGACGCGCAGAAGTCATGACCATTTCGTTTGGCCATGGTATGTCTGTCACGCCAGTGCATTTGACCAGTGCTATTGCTACTGCCGCCGGATCAGGCATGCTGATCACGCCAACATTGATCAAACAAACTGCTCCTGCTGAAATTAACGTTCAGGTTTTTTCGCCCCATACGACGGCAAAAATCCGCGCCATGATGCGGCGGGTGGTCAGCCATCCACGCGGCACCGCTAATAAAGCCGATATCAAAGGCTATCTGGTGGCAGGAAAAACCGGCACATCAGAAAAAATTAGCGGCAATGGATATGATAGCAAGGCAAATATCACCAGCTTTGTCAGTGTCTTTCCTGCCCATGATCCGAAATATGTTGTGTTCACCATGATTGATGAGCCGAAAGGCCAGAAACATAGTTACAATTATGCCACCGCAGGCTGGGTCGCGGCACCGGTTGCCGGACGGATTATCCATCGCATTGCGCCCATGCTTGGCGTTCATCCTGTTGACGAAAATGCGCCAGAAATTCGCCAGAGTTTAATGCTTGATTTACCCGAACTTGAACAAGAAGGGGCGAAACATGCATCTTTCTGATCTGCTGGATACTGATCATCAACAAAAAGAAAATCCTGTTATTCTGGGCGTGAGTTGTGACTCGCGCCAGATTAGCGCAGGGTATGTTTTTGTTGCGATTAAAGGCACATCCGAAGACGGCAACCGGTTTATCAATGATGCCATTACAAATGGCGCTGTTGCGGTCGTTACCGATCAGCATGTGGCGGCGGTATCTGATCCTAACATCCCCGCGATTACCCCCGTGATTACTGTCGATGACAGCCGCTTGGCGCTGGCCCGTATTGCCAACCGGCTTCACCGTAAAAAGCCTAATCTGATGGCGGCAATTACCGGCACCAATGGTAAAACCTCGGTGGCGGAGTTTTTGCGGCAAATCTGGTTACGCATGGGCTGGCAGGCTGGAAGCATAGGCACGCTGGGCGTACGGTCAGGCCATATGGAATTGCCCATGCCATTAACCACGCCTGATACATTAACCTTGCATAAATCGCTAGAACAGCTGAGTGATGATAATATCAGCCATGTCGTACTGGAAGCATCCAGCCATGGCATAGAACAGCACCGGTTGAGCGGGTTGCCTATCGCGGTAGCCGGTTTTACCAATCTGACGCGTGATCATCTGGATCATCATAAAACCATAGATGCTTATTTTGCCGCAAAATTGCGGCTATTCACTGATCTACTGGCTGATGGCGGTACTGCCGTCATTAATATCGATAATGATTATGGCCAGACTATCGTTAAAACCATATCAGGCCGGCAAATACGGATCATTACCGTAGGCCGACATGCTGACGCTGATTTTCAAATTGTGGAAAACGAAAACCTGCCATGGGGACAACAGGTTTCTATCAAATATAGTGATCATATCTATAAAGTGCCGCTGGCCTTGCTGGGTGCATTTCAAGGTGAGAATGCGGTTATGGCGGCGGCGATGGCACATGCATCCGGGCTTTCGGCAACACATGCGTTGTTATCCCTGCCCTATCTGATGCCAGCAAATGGCCGCATGCACAGCATTTTCCTGCCACATAATACCGCCAGAGTTGTTGTTGATTACGCCCATACACCAGATGCGCTGGATACCGTTCTGAAAACGCTCCGGCAAGTGACACAAGGTCAGCTAAGCGTTGTTTTTGGGTGTGGCGGAAACAGGGATAAAGGCAAACGGGTTGAAATGGGCAAAAGCGCGGCAACATGGGCAGATCATATTATTGTGACGGATGATAATCCGCGCAACGAAGACCCGGCGGCTATCAGAGCCGATGTGATGACAGGATGCCCTGATGCTGAAAATATCGCTGACCGTGCCAAGGCGATTGCCCACGGCATTTCACGGTTAGGTGATGGTGATATTTTACTGATTGCCGGCAAAGGCCATGAAAATCAGCAACTGATCGGGGACGAAACCCTACCATTTAGCGATGAAGGAACGGTTCGTGCCATTCTTCGCAGTCAGGCGGCAGGAGAAACCGTATGATCTGGACAGCGGCTGATATCATATCTGCTGTAAATGGCACCACTGATCATGCCGCCATGAACAACATGTCATGGTTCGCCGATGGCATCAGCATAGATAGCCGCAAGATCAATTCCGGTGATCTGTTTATCGCCTTACGGGGCGACCACCATGACGGCCATGATCATATCGCACAAGCCGCAAAACATGGTGCGGTGGCGGCAATAATATCACAGCCGGTAGACACAGACCTGCCCACCATCATGGTCAACGATACCATGCAGGCATGTGAACAATTAGCCATGGCCGCGCGGCAACGGCATCAGGGCAAGCGCATTGCCATTACCGGCAGTGTTGGCAAAACCGGCACCCGCATGCTGGTTGCCAAGGCACTGGCCTGTTACGGGGTAACGCATTTTTCCGAAGGCAATCTGAACAATCATATTGGCGCCCCGCTAAGCCTTGCCCGAATGCCGGCATCATGTGATTTTGGCGTTTTTGAGCTTGGCATGAACCATGCGGGGGAATTATCGCCGCTCAGCCAGTTGGTTGCGCCGGATATTGCCGTTATCACGACTATTGCAGACAGCCATATTGGCCATTTTAATAGCCTGAATGACATTGCCATGGCAAAAGCAGAAATCTTTGACGGGCTGGCACATCCGGACAGCACCGGCATAGCCATGATCAATACCCGTGATCAGTTTACGCCGCCGCTTGATCAGAAAGCCCATGACGCGGGCGGCAAAACCGTTTTGCGTTTCGGGTTTTCGGTTGATGCCGAATATCAACTGATCAGCGTCAAGCGCCACGCCGATGGTATCACAGCAGAAGCCAATATTCGCGGTGAGCCCATTCGCTTTACCCTTGGCATGATGGCCGCCCACTGGGCAGAATCCGGATTGATTGCATTAGGCATTGTTGATGCGCTCGGATTGCCGCTTGAGCCGGCTATATCCGCCCTTGCCAGCGTTCGTGACTTACCCGGACGGGGGGCTCGAAGCACATTAATCTGGCGGCAAACAGATATCGCTATCGGATTGACGGTGATTGATGACAGCTATAATGCCAGCCCGTTATCCATGCGCACCGCCATTGATAGTTTTGGTCATGATCCGGTTAATGGTCGCCGTGTTGCCATTCTGGGTGACATGCTTGAATTAGGTGACATTGCCGCCGAAAAACATGCCGCGCTTGCCCCGATAGTAGAAGCATCCGGCATATCTATCCTGATTACGGTTGGCGGCTTAATGGAACATTTGAACACCGCGATATCCAGCCCGCATGTCACGGCCATACATGTCAAAGACGTGGATGCCGCTATCGCATTGATGGCATCGGTGCTGGAACATAATGATGCTGTTCTGGTTAAAGGATCACAAGGCGTTGGTTTAGCCAAACTTGTCAATACGCTTACATCGTCTGCGACTGAAAAGAATGGAGATAGCCATGCTGCCTGATTTGCTGGTACCGCTTGCTGATCAATTTCAGCTGTTTAACACTTTCCGCTATATCACCTTTCGGACAGGCGGGGCGATTATGACCGCGCTGATCATTTCCTTCCTGTTTGGCGGCATGATGATCAACTGGTTAAAATCATTGCAAGGTGATGGCCAGCCTATTCGTGATGATGGCCCCGAAAGCCATATCATTAGCAAAAAAGGCACGCCGACCATGGGCGGATTGCTTATTCTGGTAGCATTCGGGATATCGTCACTATTGTGGATACCAATGGCCAGCACCTATCTTTGGCCTGTTCTATTTGTTGCAATCAGCTATGGCGTGATCGGGTTTGCTGATGATTTTCTGAAAATCAAACGCCGCAATTCCAAAGGCATTTCCGGCCGCGTTAAATTAATCGCACAGGTCGGGATCGCGTTTCTGGCCACATTATATCTGGTGGAAGCAACCCCGGAAGCCTTGCGCTATTCGCTGGCCATACCATCATTTAAGGATGTGCTATTGCCATTGGGGATGCTGTATATTCCCTTTGCCATATTGGTCATGGTGGCGGCATCTAATGCGGTTAATCTGACTGATGGGCTAGACGGTTTGGCTATCGGCCCTGTCATCATTTGCGCGTTATCATTTGCGCTGATTTCCTATCTGGTTGGTAATGCGGTTTATTCGGATTATCTGCAATTGCATTACGTCCCCGGAACCGGTGAGCTAACCGTCATGTGTGGTGCGCTGATCGGCGCCGGACTTGGCTTTTTGTGGTATAACGCCCCGCCTGCCAGTGTGTTTATGGGTGACACCGGATCGCTATCGCTTGGTGGTTGTCTGGGGGCTATGTCTGTTGCGACCCGCCATGAGCTTGTGCTGGCCATTATTGGCGGGCTTTTTGTGCTGGAAACCGTTTCCGTTATTGTTCAGGTCGTTTCTTTCAAGCTGACTGGCAAGCGGGTTTTTGCCATGGCACCACTGCATCATCACTTTGAAAAAAAGGGTTGGGCAGAACCGACTATCGTGATCCGTTTCTGGATTATTTCCATCATTCTGGCGCTTATCGGCCTTGCGACACTTAAGCTGAGATAGAGCATGATTATTCCGCATCACATGACAGGAAAAACCGTTGCTATACTGGGATGTGGTCGTTCCGGTATCAGCGCGTGTGATGCCCTGCTTATGGCTGGTGCCGCATGTTATATTCATGATGATCAGATGGTGCCAGATCATGTGCCAGCAGATGCCATTATTTCAACGCCGGATCAATGGCCATGGGATAATCTGGACGCATTGGTGATGAGCCCCGGTATTCCGACATTATACCCAGCCCCGCATCCGGCGGCAAAACAGGCGCGGGCAAGGCATATTCCTATCATTAGCGATATCGAATTGTTTATGCATTCCAATGTTGCGGCGCGGGTCATTGGCATTACCGGCACCAATGGAAAATCCACCACAACGGCTTTAATTACACATATAATTAATCAATGCGGCATGACCGCGATAGCTGGCGGCAATATCGGCACGCCGGTAATGGCGCTGGATGATCCGGGCGCGGATGGCGTGATCGTGCTTGAGCTATCGTCTTATCAGCTGGATATCACGCCTTCGCTCCGGCTGGATGCTGCCGCTATTCTGAACATTACGCCCGACCATCTGGACAGGCATGGCGGCTGGGATGGATATCGTGCCGCAAAAGAACAGATTGCGCTGGCCGTTACCGGTGATGCCACCACCAAACATGCAGGGCTGATTATCGGATGTGATGATGCTTGCCGCGATATTGCCGCTAAATATCCGCATAACAGCATTATGATTGATCTGGAAACGGTATCAGCAAAACTGGCCAATACGGATTTACCGGCTGCCCTGACAGGTGATCATAACCTGATGAATATTGGCGCGGCCATGTTGATCTGTGATCAGCTGGATATCACCGTGCCATCATGGGATATGGCATTGGCCGGATTTACCGGACTTGCCCATCGCATGGAATGGCTGGGGCAATGCGGCAATATCCAGTTCATCAACGATAGCAAAGCGACCAATGGGGTGGCCGCCGCAAAAGCATTGATGAGTTATCGGGATATATACTGGATCGTTGGCGGACAGATGAAACAGGATGGTCTGGGCGAAACCATGAATGCGCTGGATCATGTCCGGCATGCGTTTGTAATTGGCGCAGATACGGC
>JABIWM010000175.1 GCA_018701255.1 Alphaproteobacteria bacterium
CTTTAAAATCCGCACGACCAGCTTCAGCCATTACTTTCGTAATCGCCGCCGTCAGTGTCGTCTTACCATGATCAACATGTCCTATCGTGCCTATGTTTACATGAGGCAGTGAGCGATCAAACTTTTCCTTCGCCATCTTTTATCTCCTTCGCGAGTGTTCTAATTAAGCCATTTTACTACGAACTTCGTCCGCAACTGCTTGCGGCACCTGTTCGTAATGGTCAAATTGCATGCTGTATTGTGCCCGTCCCTGTGACATGGAACGCAGTGTATTTACATAACCAAACATATTAGCCAGTGGTACCATAGCGGAAATGACGCGTGCATTTGCCCGCTGATCCATCCCGCCAACATTACCACGGCGACTGTTCAGATCACCAATGATATCACCCATATATTCTTCTGGGGTGATAACTTCGACTTTCATGACAGGCTCAAGCAGACGTGGCGCGGCTTTACCCATTGCTTCACGGAAAGCGGCGCGTGCTGCGATTTCAAATGCAAGCACGGATGAGTCAACATCGTGGCTGGCGCCGTCGATCAACTCGACTTCAAAATCGATCACTGGGAACCCGGCGATAACGCCTGTATCTTTGGCTGACATCAGACCTTTTTCAACGCCCGGAATATATTCTCTAGGAACTGAACCACCAACAATTTTGTTCGTGAAACCATATCCGCCTTCTGCCAGTGGCCGGAAGACAAGCTTGATACGCGCAAACTGGCCTGAACCACCTGATTGTTTTTTATGGGTGTAATCAACTTCGATTTCTTTCGTGATGGTTTCACGATAAGCAACCTGAGGTGCACCAATATTCGCTTCGACCTTAAACTCACGCTTAAGACGATCAACAAGGATATCAAGATGAAGTTCACCCATACCCTTCATGATTGTCTGGCCGGATTCATTATCAGTAGACACACGGAATGATGGGTCTTCTGCGGCTAAACGCTGAAGTCCGGTAGACATTTTTTCCTGATCATTCTTAGATGCCGGTTCAACAGCAATTTCAATCACCGGATCAGGGAATGTCATTGTTTCCAGAACAACCGGATTAGCAATATCACAAATGGTATCACCAGTTGTTGTTTCTTTCATGCCAGCCAGTGCCACGATATCGCCGGCAAATGCCTCTTCGATTTCTTCGCGGTTATTGGAATGCATCATCATCATTCGGCCAATACGCTCTTTCTTACCCTTGGTAGAGTTAAGGAAGCTATCGCCCTTAGCCATTTTTCCAGAATAGATACGAACAAAGGTCAATGAACCGACAAACGGGTCATTCATAATTTTAAATGCCAGACCTGAGAACGGCTCAGCATCATCAGCGCGGCGTTCAACATTACGTGTTTCTTCGTCATCACCGGGCTTAAATCCAACATAAGCAGGAACATCAAGCGGGCCGGGAAGGAAATCAATAACAGCGTTCAACATCGGCTGAACACCCTTGTTTTTGAAAGCTGATCCACAAAGCACAGGAACAAAAGCCATGGACAGCGTACCCTTACGAATAAGCTCACGAAGCTTGGCTTCTTCTGGCTCAACCCCGTCAAGGAAAGCTTCCATAGCGGCATCGTCCTGATCAACAGCCAGTTCGATCATGGCTTCGCGCATTTCCTGCGCCTTTTCTTTGAGTTCATCACGGATATCCTGAATAACCCAGCTTGCACCAAGGTCTTCACTATTCCAGTACCATTCTTTCATCGTGATCAGATCAACCAGACCGGCATATTCGGTTTCAGCACCAATTGGAATCTGAAGCGGCATCGGGACAGCACCCGTGCGGTCCTGGATCATATGAACGCAATTATAGAAATCAGCGCCGATTTTATCCATTTTATTTACAAAAACAATCCGCGGCACAGCGTAACGGTCAGCCTGACGCCAGACTGTTTCCGTTTGCGGCTCAACCCCTGCATTTGCGTCAAGCACACATACGGCACCATCAAGGACTGCTAATGAGCGTTCTACTTCGATAGTGAAATCAACGTGGCCGGGAGTATCAATAATGTTAAAGCGGAATTTCGCTTCGTCTGCATCATCGCCATATTCACCAGTTGGTGTTGTGCCGTCTTCGGTACGGAACCACATACAGGTAGTAGCAGCAGACGTAATCGTGATACCGCGCTCTTGTTCCTGTTCCATCCAGTCCATAGTCGCATTACCATCATGGACTTCGCCGATTTTATGTGACCGGCCTGTGTAATATAGAATCCGTTCGGTCGTTGTAGTCTTGCCCGCATCAATATGGGCCATAATACCGAAGTTACGATAGCGATTTAGGGGATATTCACGAGCCATCTGAGTAGTTTCCCTGAAAGTTTACCAGCGATAATGCGAAAATGCGCGGTTTGCTTCTGCCATTTTGTGGGTATCTTCCCGCTTTTTGACAGCTGCACCACGGTTATTCATAGCGTCAAGCAATTCACCACTCAGACGATCTGTCATGGTGTTTTCACCGCGCTTGCGTGAAGAATCGATCAACCAGCGAATGGCCAATGCCTGCGCCCGTGTTGAACGTACCTCAACAGGTACCTGATAAGTGGCACCACCCACACGACGTGAACGTACCTCCAGATTTGGACGAACGTTTTCTAAAGCATCATGGAACACCTTAACTGGCTCAAGACCAGTGCGTTCCTGTACTTTGTCAAATGCACCATACACAATGCGTTCAGCAACGGAACGTTTACCATCATACATTAAGCAAGACATGAATTTTGAAACCACAACATCACCGAATTTCGGATCAGGCATTGGTTGGCGTTTTTCGGCTCTGTGACGACGTGACATGATATGAACCTATTTAGGACGTTTGGCGCCGTATTTAGACCGACGCTGTTTACGGTTAGCAACACCTTGGGTATCCAATGTGCCGCGGATAATATGGTAACGAACACCCGGCAAATCTTTTACTCTACCACCGCGAATCATAACGACTGAGTGCTCTTGAAGATTATGGCCTTCACCCGGAATATAGCTTGTTACTTCGAAGCCATTGCTCAAGCGAACACGAGCGACTTTTCGAAGCGCTGAGTTAGGCTTCTTCGGGGTTGTTGTATAAACACGAGTACAGACACCACGCTTTTGAGGGCACGCCTCCATAGCAGGTACCTTGTTTCTAGCCACGGGTCTTTGACGACCATGGCGAATAAGCTGGTTAATCGTTGGCATACCAGACGCTTCCCATCATTGCGAGTCAGACAAATAATTAATTGTCAGCGCGCACGTTTAAAAGTTACCGTAATTCATCCTTTAATAAGGATGACCAAGAACGCTTGACGCATTCTTAGAAATTAGCCCTCAAGATTTTAGCCACTGTGTTTGTAAAGTTACACGACCAGAGCCCTTCAGGTGGGCGGAAGATATGATTTTCCTGCAAATAGGTCAAGTAGGATAATCAATTTTTTAGGATTTTTTATCCTTTTTGATAATAGGAACAGTTTTTACCGTTCCTATTCGTGATTTTTGCCAGACAATTCGTTACCACTGGCGAATTATTCAGATGCTTCATCCATGGATTCTACATGATCAGCTGCTTCTGCCATAGCCTGAGCAGCTTCGTTTGCTGCTTGCTCTGCGGCACGCTGTTCTTGCAGTTTTTGATGCTCACGCTCAAGTTCTTTGTCGCGTGAATAAGCAACAGCACGCATTTTAGACATCATGCTACCTGTTCCTGCCGGAATCAATCGTCCCACAATAACATTTTCTTTCAAGCCATTAAGCATGTCTTCCTTACCGGAAACCGCGGCTTCTGTCAGAACCCGTGTTGTTTCCTGGAATGATGCGGCTGAGATAAATGATCGTGTCTGCAATGATGCCTTGGTGATTCCCAATAGCACTGGCTGACCCTTAGCTTCATCAAGGCCATCTGCACGGGCAACCGCGTTAGCTTCCTCGAACTCATCCCGATCAACCTGCTCACCAACCAGTAAGGTTGTACCACCGGCATGTGAGACTTCTACTTTTTGCAGCATCTGGCGAACAATCACCTCGATGTGTTTATCGTTGATCTTCACACCTTGCAGGCGATACACGTCCTGAATCTCATTAACCAGATATTCAGCCAGTTTCTCAACACCCAGAATATTCAGGATATCATGCGGAACCGGGCTTCCATCAAGCAACAGATCACCACGGCGAACCATATCACCTTCTTGTACGGCAAGCAGTTTGCCTTTCGGGATCATATATTCCGCTGTTTCAAGACCTTCTTCGACGGGAACAACTCTGATCCGGCGTTTTGTTTTGTAATCCGCCCCAAACTCGACCCGGCCGTCAATGCCGCTAATGATAGCAAAATCCTTCGGCATTCTGGCCTCGAATAATTCGGCCACACGCGGCAGACCACCGGTAATATCCCGTGTCTTTGACGATTCACGCGGGATACGCGCCAGCACATCGCCAGCCTTAACCTTCACGCCGTTTTCAACGGATAGAATTGAGCTAACCGATAGGAAATAGCGGGCTTCATTTCCGTTATTCAGTATGATGACATCACCTTTATCATCACGCATCGTTAGACGTGGACGCAAATCCTTACCTTTAGTTTGGGATTTCCAGTCAATAACCTCACGGTTAGAAATACCGGTCGCTTCATCGGTGACTTCACGCATGGATACGCCATCGACCAGATCAACATAATCCACAACACCGCTCACTTCACTGATGATTGGCAATGTGTAAGGGTCCCATTCAACCATTTTCTGGCTGGCAGTAACGGTTTCACCATCCTTGACCAATAGTTTGGCACCATAGGTAAGGCGGTAATTTGAACGCTCACGTCCCTGACTATCCAGAAGCAGAAGCTGTGTATGACGGTTCATGACAATATGCTGGCCATCTTCGACTTCGACCAGACTGGCTTCTTGCAATTTCACCGTACCATCAATGACCGCTTCGATGCTGGACTGTTCAGCCCCACGCTGTGCGGCACCGCCGATATGGAATGTCCGCATGGTCAGCTGTGTTCCCGGCTCACCAATGGACTGCGCCGCAATAACGCCGACTGCTTCACCGATATTAACCGGTGTACCACGCGCCAGATCACGGCCATAACATGCCCCGCATACGCCGGTTTTTGTCTGACAGGTCAGAACCGAACGGATCAGTGCTACATCAATGCCTTCGGCTTCGATGCGTTCTACGTCTTCTTCATCAATGATTGAACCGGCTGCTACGATTACCGTATCATCTGTCAGGCCAACAATGTCTTCGACCGTTGTCCGGCCAAGAATACGCTCACCTAGCGAATCAACCACTTCACCATCATTGATAACCGGACGGATGGTCAGACCTGTTGTTGATCCGCAATCACGTTCAGTAATGATGCTATCCTGTGCCACATCAACCAGACGACGCGTCAGATAACCGGAGTTAGCTGTCTTCAGTGCTGTATCAGCAAGACCCTTACGCGCACCATGTGTTGAGTTAAAGTATTCCAGCACATTCAAGCCTTCTTTAAACGAAGAAATGATTGGAGTTTCAATAATCTCACCCGATGGCTTGGCCATCAGCCCGCGCATACCGGCAAGCTGTTTGATCTGTGCGGCAGAACCACGAGCACCGGAATGTGCCATCATCCAAACGGAATTAACCGGCTCACCAGCAACCTCATTAGAAATGGATTTCATCATTTCATCTGCAACTTGATCCGTACAACGTGACCAGACATCAACCACCTTGTTGTATTTTTCACCTTGGGTGATCAGACCATCCTGATATTGCTGTTCAAACTCTTTGACAGCGACTTCGGATTCGTTAACCAGCCTTGTTTTGGCTTCAGGTGTATTGAGATCATCAATGCCGAAAGAAATACCGGATTCACATGCTTTGCGGAAACCCATAGCCATCAGCTGATCACAAAAGATCACCGTGTCTTTCTGTCCGCAATACCGATAAACATGATCAATAACGTTTGAAATTTCTTTCTTGGTCATCAAGGTATTTACAACGCTAAATGGAACAGCAGAGTTTTGCGGAACAATATTGGCCAGTTGCGCTCGTCCGGGGGTAGTTTCAACCACGCGTTCAACCCGTGTTTCGCCTTCCCATGTAAGGACACGAACCTTCACCTTTGCCTGCAAGCTGACATGACCAGCATCATATGCTAGCAATGCTTCGCCCGGATTGGCAAAAATCATGCCTTCGCCTAGCTCGCCATCACGCATCAGCGTCATGTAATACAGACCCAGAATAATATCCTGTGACGGCACGATAATAGGCTTACCGTTAGCCGGGCTCAGAATGTTATTAGTGGACATCATCAGCACTCTGGCTTCTAGCTGTGCTTCCAGTGATAGCGGCACATGAACCGCCATCTGATCCCCATCAAAATCCGCGTTAAACGCTGTACAGACCAAGGGGTGAAGCTGAATAGCCTTGCCCTCAATCAATACCGGTTCAAACGCCTGAATGCCTAAGCGGTGCAATGTTGGCGCCCGGTTAAGCATAACCGGATGTTCCCGAATGACTTCTTCCAGAATATCCCATACTTCCGGACGTTCTTTTTCGACCATCCGCTTGGCCGCCTTGATCGTTGTTGCATGACCGTAAATTTCCAGCTTGGAATAGATAAACGGCTTGAACAGCTCAAGCGCCATTTGTTTAGGCAGACCACATTGATGCAGTTTTAGCTCAGGGCCAACCACAATCACCGAACGGCCAGAATAATCAACCCGCTTACCAAGCAAGTTCTGACGGAACCGTCCCTGCTTGCCTTTCAGCATATCTGACAGTGATTTTAGCGGACGCTTATTAACGCCAGTAATCACCCGGCCACGACGACCATTATCAAACAACGCATCAACAGATTCCTGCAACATTCTGCGTTCGTTACGGATAATGATGTCCGGCGCCCGCAGCTCAATCAATCGCTTCAGACGGTTATTACGGTTAATCACCCGGCGATACAGATCATTCAGATCAGATGTCGCAAACCGGCCACCATCAAGCGGCACTAGCGGGCGTAATTCCGGTGGAATCACTGGGATAACCTCAAGGATCATCCATTCCGGACGTGATCCGGATTCCATAAACGCATCAATTAGCTTTAGCCGCTTAACCAGCTTTTTGCGCTTGGCTTCGCTTCCCGTATCGCGCAAATCCTGACGAACTTGCTCGCGTTCCGTTTCCAGATCGATAGCTTCCAGAATAGTTCTGATCGCTTCGGCACCGATACCGGCTTCGAACGAATCTTCACCGAATTCTTCCAGCGCATCATAATATTCTGTTTCGCTCAACATCTGGCCTTTTTGCAAGGACGATAGCCCCGGCTCAATCACCACGAAGTTTTCAAAATACAGAACCCGTTCCAGGTCTTTCAGTGTCATATCAGTCAACAAACCAATACGGGACGGCAATGATTTCAGGAACCAGATATGGGCAACCGGTGAAGCCAGTTCAATATGTCCCATCCGTTCACGGCGGACTTTTGATAAGGTGACTTCAACGCCGCATTTCTCACAGACAACGCCGCGATACTTCATCCGCTTATACTTACCGCAAAGACATTCGTAATCTCTGACAGGGCCAAAAATGCGTGAGCAGAACAACCCATCACGTTCCGGCTTGAATGTCCGGTAATTAATGGTTTCTGGCTTTTTGATTTCACCGAATGACCATGACCGAATTTTTTCGGGGGAGGCTATCGAGATTTTGATCTTATCGAAACTTTGTGAGCTTTGCGGCTGACCAAAGCTGTGCATCAAATCATTCATAATGGTCTCTCCCGTTTTTAGTATTCAGAGGATTGCAAGCCGACATCAAGGCCGAGCGAATGCAATTCTTTTACTAAGACATTAAAGCTTTCCGGAATGCCGGCTTCGAAATCATCATCACCACGGATAATGGATTCATAAACCTTTGTCCGGCCGGTCACGTCATCAGACTTAACCGTCAACATTTCCTGAAGCGTATAAGCGGCGCCATATGCTTCCAGCGCCCAGACTTCCATTTCACCAAATCGCTGGCCACCGAATTGTGCTTTACCACCAAGCGGTTGCTGGGTGACAAGCGAATACGGCCCGATGGAACGCGCATGGATTTTCTCATCAACCAGATGGTGCAGTTTGAGCATATAGATATACCCCACGGTCACTGGCCGATCAAACATCTCACCTGTGCGACCATCGGTTAGCCATTCCTGTCCTGTTTCATTAAGACCTGCGTAATTCAGCAAATCACGGACATTCTTTTCTTTGGCACCATCAAATACCGGCGTAGCCATTGGAACACCACCAGACAACAATTGCCCCTGTCCCATCAGCTGATCATCATCGAGCTTATCAACGGTTTCATTGAATTGCTCTTCGCTATAAATGTTTTTCAGCTCATCCTTGATCATTTTAGGATTATTTTGCTGTTTAGCCTGATCAACGATACGGGATATCTTCTTGCCTAATCCGGCAGAAGCCCAGCCAAGATGGGTTTCCAGAATCTGACCCACATTCATTCGTGATGGCACCCCAAGCGGGTTCAGCACGATATCAACATGTGTTCCGTCTTCGAGATATGGCATGTCTTCGACTGGTAGAATGCGGGAAATAACCCCTTTATTACCATGCCGGCCAGCCATTTTATCACCCGGCTGAAGCTTACGCTTAACGGCGACAAAAACCTTAACCATTTTCATGACACCCGGAAGCAATTCATCCCCGCGTTGAAGTTTATCAACTTTATCATTAAAGCGGGCTTCCAGCTTGCGAAGTGATTTTTCCAGATCATCAATCTGGGCTTCGATAGCTTTTTGTGCGGCATCATCAGCAACAGCAACGCCTGACCATTTGCTGCGCGGCATATCCTGCAACATGTCCTGCGTGATCATATCACCTTTTTTCAGCCCGGACGTACCAGAAGCAACCGTCTGACCAATCATCAATTCCATCATCCGGTTATAAAAACCACGTTCCAGAATTTCGCGTTCATCATCACGGTCTTTGGATAGGCGTTCAATTTCTGACCGTTCAATAGCGCGTGATCGTTCGTCTTTTTCGACCCCGCGGCGAGAGAATACGCGCACCTCAACCACGGTACCTGCGCCACCCGGAGGAACCCGGAGGGATGTATCACGAACATCAGCGGCTTTTTCACCAAAAATGGCACGAAGCAGTTTTTCTTCTGGTGTCATCGGGGTTTCACCCTTAGGCGTAACCTTGCCAACCAGAATATCACCTGCCTCAACATCGGCACCAACATAGACCATACCGGCTTCATCCAGATTTTTCAGCGCTTCTTCGCCAACATTCGGGATATCACGGGTAATTTCTTCTGTGCCGAGTTTGGTATCACGCGCCATGATTTCATATTCTTCGATATGAATGGATGTAAAAACATCATCACGGACAATCCGTTCGGATATAAGGATCGAATCCTCAAAATTGTACCCATTCCACGGCATAAACGCCACGAGAACGTTCCGTCCAAGCGCCAGTTCACCATCTTCGGTTGATGGGCCATCCGCCAGAATATCGCCAGCATTTACCACATCACCCACGCGCACCAATGGCCGCTGAGTGATACAGGTATTCTGGTTCGAGCGTTGGAATTTCAACAGCGAATAGATATCAACCGGTGACACTTCGTCGCCGGCTGTTTCAGACGAACGGACAACAATACGCGTCGCATCCACCTGATCAATAACACCTGACCGGCGGGCAATAATAGTCACACCGGAATCCTTGGCAACGACGGCTTCCATGCCGGTTCCGACTAGCGGAGCTTCGGCTTTGATCAATGGAACAGCCTGACGTTGCATGTTTGAGCCCATCAGCGCTCTGTTCGCGTCATCATTTTCAAGGAAAGGGATCAGCGATGCAGCAACAGAAACCAGCTGTTTCGGTGACACATCCATCAGCTCAATATCAGCAGGATTAGACAATCCGATTTCCCCGGCCAGACGGGTCGGGATCAGCTCACCAATGAATTTGCCTTTTGCATCCAGTTCGGCATTAGCCTGTGCAATAACAAACCGGCCTTCGTCCATGGCTGAGATATAAAGCACTTCATCGGTCACTTTACTATTTTCAACTTTACGATAAGGCGTTTCAATAAAGCCATAACGGTTGATTTTAGCAAAAGTCGCCAGTGAGTTAATCAAACCAATATTCGGGCCTTCCGGTGTTTCAATCGGACAAATCCGGCCATAATGCGTTGGATGCACATCGCGCACCTCAAATCCGGCACGTTCACGGGTCAACCCGCCCGGCCCCAATGCAGACAGACGGCGTTTATGGGTGATTTCAGACAATGGGTTTGTCTGATCCATAAACTGCGACAGCTGGGATGATCCAAAAAACTCTTTAACCGCGGCGGCGGCAGGCTTTGAATTGATCAAATCCGTTGGCATGGAACGGTCAATTTCAACAGATGACATGCGCTCTTTGATAGCACGTTCCATCCGCACCAGACCAATACGGTACTGGTTTTCCATCAATTCACCAACTGAACGCACACGCCGGTTACCAAGGTGATCAATATCATCGATATCGCCCTTACCGTCACGCAAGCCAACAAGCAGTTTGACAATGGCGAGGATATCTTCGCGGCGCAATGTCCGCATCTGATCATCAGCATCAATGCCAACACGCGCGTTCAACTTAACACGGCCAACCGAAGACAAATCGTAACGTTCCCCGTCAAAGAACAAACCATTGAATAAGGCTTCTGCTGTTTCCAGTGTTGGCGGTTCACCCGGACGCATGACGCGATAAATATCAACCAGCGCATCCTCGCGGGAGTTATTGCGATCAGCCGCAAGCGTATTACGCAGGAAGCTTCCGATATTAATATTATCGATGGCCAGAATACGAATGCTATCGGATTTCATTTCAAGCAGGCTGTTCAGCGTGTCTTCGGTGATAATGTCACCGGCATCACAAACCACAAGTCCGGTTTCCATATCAACCACATCATGGGCAATGTACTGATCAACAATCTGCTCTTCGCTGATCAGGATTTGCTTGAGGCCGCTTTCTTCGAGCTTACGCAAAGACCGTGGAGTCAGTTTATCACCTTTAGCGGCAACAACTTCACCATTGCTGGCATCAATCAGATCATAATTCATACGCGCGCCACGCATTCTGCTGGCATCAAAATCGGTCTGCCAGCCTTTTTTGGTACGCTTATATGTTATCGAATCATAAAAGAAATTCAGGATAGCTTCACGTGACAGACCATTTACTTTGTTTCTATCTGGCTCAATGCCTTCTTCCTTGGATTCCTTGACGTAAGCTTCTGTTGCTTCATCCATTAACGCCATCAGGAAAGTCGTGACAGGCAGTTTACGCTTCCGGTCGATGCGAACATTGATCATGTCTTTGGCATCAAATTCGAAATCCAGCCATGAGCCGCGATAAGGGATTACCCGTGCCGAAAACAGCAATTTACCTGACGCATGGGATTTGCCGCGATCATGATCAAAAAATACGCCCGGTGACCGGTGCATCTGTGACACGATCACGCGTTCTGTTCCATTAATGATGAATGTACCGTTTTTTGTCATTAATGGCATGTCACCCATGAACACTTCCTGTTCTTTGGTGTCACGCAATGATTTTGTGCCGGTAATTTCGTCTTCTTCCCAGACAACCAGACGGAGCAAAACCTTAAGCGAAGACGCATAATTCAGTCCACGCTGTTGGCATTCTTCAACATCATATTTTGGTTCTTCTAGGGTATAGGATACATATTCAAGCACGGATTTTTCATTAAAATCCTTGATCGGAAAGACAGATTTGAATACTTCTTGCAGCCCGACATCATCACGCGCATGCGGTGGTACGCCTCTCTGAAGAAACAAATCATAGCTGCTGCGCTGAACATCAATCAGATTGGGCATCTCAGCCACTTCTGCGATTGAACCAAAATTGCGGCGAATGCGGCGGCGGCTATTTAGTGCGTTGATGCTTGATCCCATAAATTTAACCTCTGTTTATGTGCATGTGTGTCTGTCGGCGCGACCGCAAACAACACATCAAAACGTTCTGGTGCCTGAAACAGGCAATCCCCACACCGAAAAATCCGATGTGGGGGAGTGAATATAACTTAAATATTCAGATTACTTGAGCTCAACAGTTGCTCCAGCTTCCTCAAGGGCTGCCTTAGCGGCATCAGCATCATCCTTGGATGCAGCTTCCTTGACTGGCTTTGGTGCGCCTTCGACCAGGTCCTTGGCTTCTTTGAGGCCAAGACCGGTTAGGGCACGAACAGCTTTAATGACGTTGATCTTGTTTTCGCCAACGGCGGTCAGGATCACATCGAACTCGGTCTTTTCTTCGGCAGCTGCACCGCCAGCGTCACCGCCAGCAACAGCAGCAACAGCAACAGGTGCTGCGGCCGCAGAAACACCCCACTGCTCTTCCAGAAGCTTGGCCAGCTCGGCTGCTTCTAGAACGGTCAGTGCGGAAAGGTCTTCTGCAAGTTTTGAAATATCAGCCATGATTTTCTCCATTAGGCTTGAACTAAGCGTTAAATATTACTGGGCTAAACCCTACTACTGTAACTGATCTGCTCTCGCCTGAATAACACGAGCCAGCTTACCTGCTGGGGCTTGTGATAGTCTGGCCAGTTTCGCCGCTGGTGCCTGCATAAGGCCGGCCAGCTTGGCACGAAGTTCATCAAGAGATGGCAATTTGGCCAGTGTTTCCACTTCAGCCTTTCCAAGCACCTGTCCATCCACGGACCCACAGACGATTGAAATCTTGTCATTCTTCTTGGCAAACTCAACGAGGGTTTTTGCAGCAGCAACAGGATCATCTGACGTGCCAATGGCTGTCGGTCCTGTAAACTGATCACTCAATCCCTCGAATTTCGTTCCCTTCAATGCGATCTTGGCGATCCGGTTTTTGGTAACCTTGTAACGGGCACCTGCATTCCGCATCTTTTGCCTGATCTCATTGCTTTCGGCAACAGTCAGCCCGACCTGATGAGCGATAACAACAGAAGTTGCATCACTAAAGGTCGCGTGCAGCGTTTCTACCAGCTTGGTTTTCTCGGATTTATTCACCGATCGTCTCCGCTAGTTGTGGATAATACCCGCATTTGAGTATCATCCGGTTGCACGAAGCGATTGCCCCGCCGGTTAAAGCATGACAACCACCTTGGCCTGCCCATAGTTCAAGCGAATATCGCTCTCCCCGTCTGAGTAGGATGTTTAAACCACCATAGTGGCGGCACCTACCATCTTGGACAGGTGGAACCTTCCGGTTCCCTTCATCATTCTGGCCAATTAAAAACAGCCAGAATGTTGAAATCTTAGCCAGCGTTGCTGGCTTCTGCAGGATCGATATCTACACCAGCACCCATTGTGCTGCTGATAGCGATCTTGCGAATGTATAATCCCTTAGCACCAGTAGGACGCGCTTTTTGCACCGCTGAGATGAATGCGGCGGCGTTTTCCTGAAGCTTGGCCAGATCAAAGCTGGCCTTACCAATACCGGCATGAACGATACCGGCCTTTTCGGCACGATACTGAACTTCACCAGCCTTGGCGGCGGCAACGGCTTTTGCGACATCTGGCGTTACTGTTCCCAGTTTCGGGTTTGGCATCAAGCCTTTTGGCCCCAGCACTTTACCTAACCGCCCGACAACACCCATCATATCAGGGGTGGCAATGATGCGGTCAAAATCCATTTTGCCAGCCTGAATGCTTTCGGCAAGCTCTTCTGCGCCAACAATATCAGCACCGGCTGCTGTGGCTTCGGTCGCTTTATCGTCACGAGCGAAAACCGCAACACGCATGGATTTACCTGTCCCATGGGGCAGAGCCACAACACCGCGAACCATTTGATCAGAATGACGGGTATCAATGCCGAGATTCATCGAAATCTCAACCGTTTCGTCAAACTTTGCGGTGGCATTCTTTTTGACCAGATCAACCGCATCATTAATTGAATAGGCGGTTTCTTTGTCAAAGGATTCGTATGCTGCTTTTAGTTTTTTTCCAGCCATGATTTACTCCACTACCTCAAGCCCCATTGAACGGGCTGAACCAAGAATCATCTGAACAGCACCGCCTTGATTAACGGCGTTCAAATCTTCCATTTTCTGATCGGCGATATCACGCACCTGATCCATTGTTACCTTACCAACCGTTCCGCGACCGGGTGTCTGGCTTCCTTTTGGGAGGCCAGCCGCTTTTTTAAGAAAATAGCTTACCGGTGCTTTTTTGGTGATGAAGGTAAACGACTTATCAGAATAAACGGTGATGACTACCGGAATAGGCATCCCTTTTTCTGCGCTGTCTGTTGCCGCGTTGAATGCTTTACAGAATTCCATGATATTCACGCCACGCTGACCCAATGCAGGGCCTACTGGCGGCGAAGGGTTGGCTCCACCTGCCGGAATTTGCAGCTTGATATATCCATCAATCTTCTTTGCCATGACGGTTTCCTTGCTTTACCTTTACGTTAATTCGACTTTTCAACCTGAGAGAATTCAAGGTCAACCGGGGTTGAACGCCCAAAAATGGACACCGTAACCTTGAGACGTGATTTGTCCGGATCAATTTCTTCTACCAGACCTTTAAAGGACGCAAACGGCCCCTCAGCAACGCGCACCCATTCGCCAATTTCAAACGAGATATCGGAATGTGTCCGTTCGATGCCTTCGGTAACCTGCTTGATCAAACGCTCAGCTTCCGCGTTAGAAATCGGCACAGGCTTGCCGCCTGCACCCAGAAAACCCGTTACCCGACTTTGAGAATTTACAATATGCCAGGCCTGATCCGTCAAATCCATGTGAATGAGAATGTAGCCCGGAAAAAACTTACGCTCAGCGTTAACACGCGCACCACGGCGGGTTTCAACAACCTCTTCGGTTGGAACCAACACTTCTTCTATGTCATCGGACAGACCATAACTTTCAGCCTGCTCGCGTATCGCTTGAGCGACTCTCTTTTCCGATCCGGAAAAGACATGAACAACATACCAGCGTTTCGCCATAATTACATATTCCCAAGAGTGGCCAACAAAGTATCAGTCAACCTATTCTTATTACGCGCCTATCCCAAGAACAACTTGCACCAGATTGCTTAAAATCCAGTCCACGAGCATAAAAAACAAGGCGGCAATGAACACCATCACCAGCACCGTTATGGTAGCTGTGATTACATCGCGCCTGTTTGGCCAAGTGATACGGCTGACTTCTTGCCTTACCTGACGTACAAATTGTGTGGGTGATACTTTAGCCATAATTCCTCAATCGTGCAAGCGTTTCATGTCCGTAAGAGCGTTTTTTATACACGTCATCACTTTCATGGCGACTTCGCTTCTTCACAAATATTGATGAAAGCAGGTATTACCTTACCCATTAGGGTTTTGCAAATACATTTTTTCAAAATACATACGAATAAAGACAGGTGTCAAAAACAGGCGGCAAAAACATGTGTCAAAATCATGTGTCAAAAACATGTGTCAAAACAGGGGGGGGCGATTAAAACCCGTCACGCGGGCGCAAGGTGAGGATAGTTGCAAATATGAATCCGGCCAGCATTGTTACAAAAACCATTGTGGTCAGAAATACCTCACCGCTATAATCATACAGAATACCAGCCACCAGCGGCCCTGTTGCCATGCCCAGCGCCCGCGGCGTAGAAATCCAGCCTTTTGCCCGGCCATACACCGCCGCCCTGAAATACATATTCGTGATGTAACCAAAAGATACCGTCAGAATCCCATGTCCCATGCCAAATAATGCCATCCCGATGACAACCGTGATCATAGACGGATACTGGATAAGCATGATTGCTGTTGGCACCATCACAAACGCACATATCGCGGTATAGCGGGCATCATGTTTTGCCCCGTAACGCATTTCAAGAACACGGCCAACAACCTGAAAAGGGCCATAAATACTGGCAAGCAGAACCGCAATCCCCGCCATGCCGAATAATTCCTGATACCACTGGATTAATGTCAGAGCCACCGCCCCGAATGATAGATATTCAAACGCCGATGATAATGCCAGAGTGATCAGAGCTATTTTTTCGGTACGGGTTAATTCAGACCAGCGAAACGGCTCAACCTGATGATCAGCTTTATTTGCTTGGTGCCGCTGCCAATGCCGCCCGATATTTGCCGCCCATATCGCCATCACCAGTAATATTGCCGCCAGCACATACATGGTCATGACAAATCCCACATGATGCATTAATGGCGCAATCATCAACCATGTCAGCGAACTGGCCACCCCACCATAAAACGTAATGATAGATATATTTCGCCGTGAGCCGTTTTCATTTATCTGAACCGCCGCGCTAAACGCGGCTTCGTAATTGCACATGGAAAACCCGACCCCAAGTATCACCATCGCCGCGATAAATGTGGCAAAGCTCATGCACCATGTTAGCAAGATCAGGCTAGCTGATCCAATGATCAACCCTGTTGCCAACACCCGCAAAGCACCAAACCGGTCGAACCAGTATCCGGCTAAGGGAGCAAGTAAGCCATTGATCATCAGCGATATCGTCACCCCGATCAAAACATCACCAGTATGAATACCCAGCCGGTCAGCTAATGGGGTTTTCAGCTGGGCAAAGGCATAAAACAGAAACCCATAGGCAATGATCTGGCTGATACCCAGAGCATGAACCGGAACAGACGGAAATCCGGAACCGGATTCGGGACTAGATTCGGGACTAGATTTGGGACGGGATACGGTATTAGTCATCAATTAAAATATCCGGCATGACTGGAACCCTATTATTCTGATGCAAAGAAAAATTGACTTGCCCCTACTCTATCATAAAATACCCCGAAAGGTTATGACCTCGCCATAATCAGCACGGCATATGGCATGAACATGATAAAGGATTACACCAAATGGCACTTGATCATATAAACATGACGGTAGATGCCTTACGCGGCTTGCTTGGCGACCGTCTATCAACTGGACAGTCTGTTCTGGATATCCATAGCCATGATGAAGCCTATGCCTCTGCCCATGTTCCGGATGCGGTGGCCTTTCCGCAAAACGCCGATGAAATTTCGGCCATTGTTACCATCTGCGCCCAGCATCAATGCCCGATCATTCCCTATGGCGTTGGCACGTCACTAGAAGGCCATATCGTTCCGGCGGCCGGCGGCATAACCATTGACACTAGCCAGATGAATGCCGTCATTTACATTAACCCCGATGACATGGATGCCGTGGTAGAATCAGGCGTAACCAGAACCCAGCTTAATGAGGAACTCAAATCAGCCGGATTGATGTTCACCGTTGACCCCGGCGCAGATGCGACCATGGGCGGCATGGCGGCGACCCGTGCATCTGGCACTAATACCGTGCGCTATGGCACTATTCGCGAAAATGTCCTGTCCATGGATGTTGTCCTGCCAAGCGGCGAACAGATCACCGTTGGCAGTCGCGCCCGCAAATCAGCATCTGGTTATGATCTGAAAAACCTGTTTATCGGATCAGAAGGCACATTGGGCATTATCACCAAGCTAACCGTTAAATTACATGGCATACCAGAGGCTATATCCGCCGCTAGCTGTGTATTTGAAGATATCGATGATGCGGTTCAGGCGGTTATTACCGCTATTCAATCCGGTATTCCCATGGCGCGCATTGAATTGCTGGATGATATGCAGATGCGCGGAATGAACATCTATAATCCGGGTTTCAACGCACCTGAAAAACCGCATCTGTTTCTAGAATTCCACGGAAGCCAAACCAGCATAGAAGAACAGATTGATATGTTCCGGATCATTAGCGCCGATCATGGCGGGTCTGATTTTCTATGGGCAAAAACAACCGAAGACAGAAACCGGCTATGGGCGGCACGGCATAGTGCATATTATGCCGGACGCGCCTTGCGGCCGGGAGCATCTTCGCTAGTAACCGATTGCTGTGTTCCGCTTTCTGCCTTGGCGCCATCTATCGCCGCCGCTAGAGAGCTGGTGGTGGAATCCGGATTAATGGCGCCTATGGTCGGGCATGTTGGCGATGGTAATTTTCACCTGCTGATCCTTGTTGATCCTGATAATGCCGATGAATGGCAACGCGCCAAAACCCTGTCTAGCAAGCTGAATCATCTGGCTATCAGCTTTGGCGGTACTATCACCGGTGAACATGGTGTTGGTTCTGGCAAACGGGAATATATGCGCGCTGAACATGGCGGGGCTTATGATGTGATGCAACAGATCAAATCGACCATTGACCCGCTTAATATTATGAATCCGGGTAAGATATTCATGCCCACGGAATAGCCCCGCACCAATGATACAGCCATCATGGCATTGTTATTGAAACCCCATTAAGGGCAGGCTATAATAATATTGCAAAGGCCAAATACCTGAAAGTGAAAGAAGACTTTAAACAGAAAGGCAAGTGATCTGATGAGCTTGTCCAGCGTGCTTCTTGAAAAATTACCATTAATCTCGCTTGATCTGGAAACAACCGGACTTCAAACCAGAACGGATCGTGTGGTGCAAATTGGCGCCATTGATCCATATGATGATGCCAATTATCTGGATATACTGGTAAATCCGGGCGTGGCTATCCCGCGCCGAAGCACCGATATTCATGGCATAAGTGATGATATGGTGGCGGATAAACCCGTGCTTTCACAAACTTTCCCCCGTCTGCGCGATTGCATTAATGACCGTGTTGTTATTGGCTATAATATCGGTTTTGATCTGGCAGTTATTGCCGCTGAAACGGATCGCTACGGCATCGCATGGGATATTCCGCCAGCGCTTTGTGTCCGGCAGATGGCAACAATTGCGCTTGGCCGTGATGCGATTATGATGATGGGAACGCTAGAAACGCTTGCCCAGCATTTTGAAATACCCCTCGCTGACCGCCATACGGCCATTGGTGATGCCATCATGACAGGCAAGCTGTTTCGGGCATTGCTTGTGGAATTACAAGCCCAAGGCATAAACACTTATGCTGACCTGCAAAAAGCAACTGCGACGCTGGATGATCAGCGGATTGCCGGCACAAATGCCGGATGGGTTGATGTTGCCGCTATTGAGCAACCCTATGCCAGCTTCCGTGCCTTGTCCCGCATTGATCCTTTCCCTTATAGCCATAAGATTGATGATCTGATGATCACAACACCATTGATCATGCCGCCTGATAGCATTGTTCTGGACGCGGCCTATCGCATGAAAGAGGAAAAACGGGAATGTGTTTTTGTTGGTACTAGCCCGGAACAGGTGATCGGCATCGTGTCTGAACGTGATATCGTGCATTGCATGGCGCTTCCGGTTGATGAAGTCACCCGCGCGCGTGATATCCGGCTTTCGTCTATTATGGCCGCCCCTGTGCTGACCGTATCCGAAGATGACTATATGCATGTTGCCATGGCGCGCATGCAGAAACATGATATCCGCCATTTAGGGGTGACAAACGCAAACGGTGCCATGACTGGTTATATTTCAGGGCGTGAGTTGAACCGTTTGCGGCTAACCGATGCTATGGTTATTGGTGATGATATCAATCAGGCCGAAAATGGCGATGATATGGGCAAGCCGATTAAAGGCCTGCCGCTATTATCGCGGTCGCTATCGGATGAAGGGGTGAAAGCCTATGCCATTGCTTCTGTTATCAGTAGCCAGTATCGCGCCGCGCTAGCCCGTTCTACGGTACTGGCGGAACAGATCATGTGCGCTGATGGGGTGCCGCCGCCAGCTGAATATGCGGTGCTTATTCTGGGGTCTGCCGGACGTGAGGAAAGCTTGCTAGCCGCAGATCAGGATCATGCCATTATCTATGATCAGGACAAAAATAAGGATAACCGGCTTGATCCCGTCGCCACCCAGCAATGGTTTGAACAATTGGGTCAGCATATCGCCGATATCATGAATAGTGCTGGCATTCCCTATTGTACTGGCGGCGTGATGGCTAATACCGCCACATGGTGCAAATCGCTGACCGACTGGACAAAGACGGTGCGCGGCTGGATATCAAGAGGATCAGCCGAAGACGTGCTTCATGTGGATATCTTTTTTGACTATCATTGCGTGTATGGCAATCAACAGCTGGCCAATACGTTACAGAAACAGATCATCAGGATAGTCAAAGGCCAGCTGGATTTTCTCAAATTATTAGCAAGTAATATTCAATCGCAACATGCCGGCATCACGTTCTGGGGCGGATTTGTCACCGAAAATGGCCGGTTTAATGTCAAACGCAATGTGCTCCTGCCAATAACAGAAAGCTTGCGTGTGTTGTCAGTATCGCGATCAATCAGCGCCAGAAATAGCGTGGAACGCGCAGAACAATTAATGGCTAAAGGCAACATTCCGCCTGAAATTATTCTACTAGCTGAAGATTTGCAATTCTGCATCAAGCTAGTCTTGCGTCAGCAAATCACCGATATCAGCAAAGGCCTAACCCCGACCACCCTGATTGATCTGGGGGCATTATCCGCGCGCGAAAAAAAGACGCTCAAATCCGTACAGGGTCGGGTCAAACATCTGGAACAGTTGCTTTTTGATTGTCTGTTCGGGTGAGGTATCAATTAAACAGCAGAAGGCAGGCTAAGCTTATCGGCCACGCCATGCCGGTTTAGACTATCAGCAATAAACCCGCTGGCCAGAAGATGCGCAATGATCCGGTTCAGCCCATCCAGCACATCATCATGGCCTTTTTTCATGCCTACCGCCTGTTTGATAAACGTAAACGGATCAGCAATCAGCGTCACATCTGCATTTTCCGCCAGCTCATTCATCAATTTAGGCTTGAGGCTGGCCAGCACATCGCCCTCACCTGCCAGAAACCGGTCATGGGATGCCTGAATGGTGGCCACGCGGATATATTCCGGACGAAGATAATGATCTTTCAGCCACAGATCATAAGCGCTCCGGTCATAAAGAATAATCCGGACACCGGATTGATTCACGTCATCATTGTTTAAAATATCAACGCCTTTGCGCGTCATGAAATTAGCATCAATATGAATATAGGGCTGGCTGAACGCTATGGTTTCGGCTCTTTCGGGTTCAACCGCAATATTTGCCAAATCCCAAACATCCTGATCAATAGCATCGGCCAGCTCACCCGGCCCCTTGAATGGCACCAGCGCACAGGGAACATGCAGATATTCCGCTATTTTATGCGCCAGATCAGGTGATAACCCAATAGCCGCCCCATGATCATCTGTACCGGATACCAGCAAAAAATTAGCCATATTAAGACCAACACGCAACACACCATCAGCGGCTAGAACAGTACGCATTTTCTGTTGTGTAATGGGATCAAGTGTAAACTCGGCTCTAGACATGAAATACCTTTCTTCGGGGTTGCCTTCATATGCGGGCAGGATTGTTATCATGGTATAACATCATGATAGCGTGCAATAAAAAAAACCTCAGAACTTGCGCTGAGGTTTTTTAATACGTCTTAAAAGAAATGGCAGGAGTGATAGGACTTGAACCTACAACACCCGGTTTTGGAGACCGGTGCTCTACCAATTGAGCTACACTCCTAAATATGATGACAGGATAAATCCTGTCATCAA
>JABIWM010000176.1 GCA_018701255.1 Alphaproteobacteria bacterium
GCCGCCAAGCAACCATCCTACCCCTACGGCTGATATCTCAATCCCGCTTCGGACTGATGCAATTGGCAAATGGGTTACCCGTTGCAAGCCCGTCATTAATCCGTCCCTAGGCCCCGGCCCCAGATGCGCAATCAGATAGATACCACCGCCAATACCGGTAATTATCACACCTGCCACGGCGGTAATAATCTGTAATGATAATAGATCAAATCGCGGCAGATACGGTATCGACAGATCAATAACCAGTGCAATAATAACAATATTGGATATGGTGCCTATCCCCGGTATTTGCCGCAAGGGTAGCCATGTCAGCAATACAACCGCACTAACAACAAATGTGGCAAAACCCACACTCCAGCCGGTGATATTGGTGATCCCCTGTGCCAGAACTGTCCATGGGCTAACGCCGACACCGGATGCAATTAACAACGCTTCACCCAACCCGAACAACGTCAACCCGATAATCAGCATGATGATAGAAATCATATTCGGTTGCATGGTTAGCGGATGCGCCGCGCTCCAGAATAAACGGGGCACGGATTTTACCTTCAGGAATTCAAACATATTACGGGTGGCCATATCAGCATCATACTTTCATCACATGTGACGTGACTATATGCAATCGCAACCAATATGTTAACCGGACATTCCGCATAAAGTGAATTAAGTCATGACAACATACGCAAAAGCAAATAACGGATTACATATCTTCCAGATCAAATCCGGCAATATTAGCACTGCCAGCAAGCAGAGTGATATATTGATTGATACCTGTCTGCAAAGAGCGGGCATGAAGATAGTCGCGGATATGCGAATTGACACTGTCGAAAGGAAGCACTTTATCAGTGCTCTTATCGATAAAGCGTTCTTTATTTTGCTCATAATAGCGTTTGCAGCTTTCGGTATCGGCTTGCGGGACAATGACTTCTTGCTGAATAAGCGTATCAATAGTTTCTTCTGCTAACACATTATCAATCTGTTCCACATCTTCCAGCATGTTTTTTGCTTTTGCCGCTTGTAACAAGAGCTGGCGAATAACCAGCGCCTGCGCCGCTTTATGACGTGCTTTATCAGCGGATTCTGCCGGATGATATTGCATTTCCGCATGCACATCGTCATCGGTAATTTCCACATTATTAACAATGATAGGCATCGCTATTTTCCCCTATCACCGTTTGCGTACAATTTGATAACCAGACCGAGCCAGATATTTAAACGGGGCTGTGATACCACTAAACACATGCACCATGCGCGTGAATGGGAAGATCAGAAATATCGTAACGCCCAACACCAGATGCAGTTTAAAGACTAGCGCCTCATGAATAATAAAATCCGCGGCACCAGAACGGAATGTGACGATATATTGCGCCCAGTGTCCCAATGCAATCATTGAGCTACCATCCAGATGCTGTGCTGAATATGGAATGGTAATCAAGCCCAGAATCAACTGCACATAAAGCACTAGCAGAATAAGAATATCAGACGATTTGCTGGTCGCACGAATACGCGGATCAAAGAGCCGCCGGTATAAAAGCATCGTCATGCCAATAAAGCAGAATGCCCCGAAAATACCACCGGCAATCATGGCCATCATCTGCTTAGTGCCGGCATCCATAAAATGATGGTACACAGCTTGCGGAGTCAATAGCCCGACCAGATCCCCAAAGAATAATAATATAATGCCAATATGAAACAGATTGCTACCAATCCGCATGCCTTTTTTGCGCAACAACTGGCTGGAATCCGCTTTCCATGTGTATTGATCACGGTCATACCGCAATATGCTGCCGATGACGAATACCGTCAGACAGATATAAGGGTAATACCCGAACAGGAATTGATGGATATAATCGACCGTCATGACATACCTCCAGCCATTTTTTTCAAGGGCTCCATCTGTTTTAGAAACGGGACATGTTTTATGCCTTTCTGGCGGCGTTCCCGTAGCGCCGGATCATCCTTGGTAAACAGAAAGAAAAGCACCGCTGTGACGGCAAGAATAATGGCATACACCATGGCAATGCTCTGCCATGCACCGCCCATAGCAACCAGCAGGATAGGTGCGCCAAAGTTTGTTATGGCTGAACCAACATTGCCTGCCCCGAAAATACCAAGCGCCGTGCCAGTGCTTTTTTTAGGATACCATGCTGACACATATTGAACCCCGACCGCAAAACTGCCGCCAGCCAGCCCCAGCCCCAATGCGGCTAATAGAAAGACCGGATATGAAGTCACCATAGTAAGCAAAAAGGTAGGAATAGCTGTTGCCAGCATCTGCAAAGTAAAGATCAGCCGCCCGCCATACTGATCTGCCCAGACGCCAAGAAAAAGGCGGCTTAATGACCCGGTCAGAATAGGCGTAGCTACCAGAATACCGAATTGCGTATCATTAAGGCCAAGCTCGGCTTTAATCTGGATGCCAATGATAGAAAAAATAGTCCAGACGGCAAAACAAACGGTGAAAGCCAGAGTACTGGCGGTTAATGCTTGCGCTTGCTGTCCTGCTGTTACGATTTTAGGGTTCATAACATCCCTCTGATTATTTGATTCTGGTTTGCATTATCGCGACCATAAGTGGTCTTTTGTCTTGGCGATATGACATAGATCAAATTATCAATTTTTTTTATTCAGGGGATGCTTTGTTATGAAAAAGAGGCTTGAATAAGGGGGTTGAACCTTATCGCAAGCCTCTAATGATATGATATTAAAGATATTTCAGGATATATGCTGGCTACATTTTAAAATCAAAATGTTTGCGTACCGGTTCGATGATTTCCCATGTGCCTTTGAAATCGCTTTCAACAACAAATGCGTCACCGGATTGAACCGTCACAGGGGTGCCACCATCAGGAGTAATCACTATTTTACCAGTGATAATATGAACAAATTCATAGGCTCTGTAAGTCGCGTGATAGGTTCCGGGGGTTGCCTCCCAGATACCAGAAAGCATAGTGCCATCATTATTTTTATGTAATGCCCAAGTTTTCATGCTGGGCGCGCCGTCAACAACAACCCAGCCATCCAGATCAGATGTATCCGGTTGATCAATCATGGCTTCGTCAAGTTTTGTAATCGTGTTCATTGGTAACTCCCTTAATGTTAAGTGTTAGTTTTTATCTTGAGTAAGCTGGCTATAATTTGCATCAGTAAACGCTAGCACGGTGCCATGTTCCATATCATACAGATCACGGTCAACACACGATAATGCGCCCAGATAAACATGGATAGCTTCTGACGGCTCGGCGCTAGTACAGGTAACGCCGTGGATTGCATCAGGGGCAATACTCAACACTTCACCAGCATGAATATCTGTGCTTTTCAGCGGTTTTAATATGTCTTTATCGCCACGTTCATACATGTCATTACGTTCCGTGCCATGAAAGACACCGATAAACGCTGACATATTGTGATTATGCGGCGGTACACTCGTACCGGGTTGAAACCGGCAATACCAGATAGAAATCTGATCATCTTCAAATAAAATGGCTTCATCCTGATCAAAATCCGGCATGGCTGATTTAGCTTGCTCCGGCTGTTCAACAAAAGCCTTCAACAATGTTTTTATTGTTTTTTCAGGCTGTCCCGAATCTGTTGCTGCTTTGAGATGTTCTACCAGTTGATCAAGCATGTCTTTTCATCCTTTATCCATGGATTGAGCGTAATGGAAACCCGGCAAAAAGGAAATGGATAACGTATATCCGGCTGATTGCCCATATCTTCGCAACAATCTTTACGCGAATTTATTTTAAAACGATATTAACACTCTAGCATAAGGGGCACATGCTAGACTATAGTTGCCATGCTGGAATTACCTTGCTGGAAATTACTACGACGGATGTTCGGGCAAATGACAAAAACAGAGGCCTTAATTGAAAATTTATCATAAACAGAGTTCGGTTGATCCAAAAGAGTCATCTGTTATAAGTACGGTGCTAAAACTATGGCCTTATATCTGGCCACATGATCATCCACGGCTGAAACGGCGGGGATTTATTGCGCTGATGTTTCTGATTAGCGCAAAACTGGCAACAGCAATAGTGCCGTTTTTTTTCAAATTTGTGACCGACACTTTAGCTGGCAATGATCTGAATATGCCGGCATTGCCACTGTTTTTATTAACGCCATTCATGCTGATCGTTGGTTTTATGCTGGCACGCATTCTTACTAATGCGTTTAATCAGTTGCGTGATGCCCTGTTTGCCCGTGTTGGCCAGCACGCTGTCCGCAATCTATCATATGAGGCCTTTATTCATACGCACCGCCTGTCGTTGCGGTTTCATCTTGAACGCCGGACAGGTGGGCTATCACGCGTGATTGAGCGCGGCACAAGAAGCATTGAAAGCATCGTGCGCTATACCATACTCAATACCTTTCCCGTTATTCTGGAGTTTCTTCTTTATGCAGGGATTTTCTTTTATTATTTTGGTGCTGTTTATGTTCTGGTCATGACACTGACTATTGTCACATATAGTGTTTACACTGTTAAAACGAGCGACTGGAGAACAAAAATAAGAAGAAAAATGAATAAAGCAGATACCGTATCCAACTCTCTGGCCATTGATTCCATGCTCAATTATGAAACGGTCAAATATTTTGGCAATGAACAATCAGAAGCCAACCGGTTTGATCAATCCATGCAGCAATATGAACAAGCGGCTATTCAATCATCAACATCTCTTGGCTGGTTAAACTTTGGTCAGGCGGTCATTTTTTCTGTTGGCATGCTTGTCACAATGCTCATGTCAGCCCAAGCGGTTCAGCAAGGCACACAGACGATTGGTGATTTCGTCCTTATCCATCTATTTTTGATGCAGTTATCACAGCCGCTGGCCTTTATAGGCGGCGTCTATCGGGAAATCCGACAATCCCTTACTGATCTGGAAGTCATGTTCGGATTACTGGAAGCACCGGTTGAAATTGCTGATATGCCTGATGCAAAACCGTTAAAACTGGGGCCGGGGCATATCCGGTTTGATAACGTCCATTTTTATTACTCATCTGACCGCCCTATCCTTAGTGGATTATCTTTTGAAGTAGCGGCCGGTAAAACGCTTGCAATTGTTGGCCCCTCTGGTGCTGGTAAATCAACGATTTCCCGATTGATGTACCGGTTTTATGATATTCAGGCCGGAACAATCAGCATTGACGGGCAGAATATCCAACAGGTTCAACAAGACAGTTTACGCGCCGCCATCGGTATGGTGCCGCAAGACACGGTGCTATTCAATGACACCATCGGTTATAACATCCGTTATGGCCGTCTTAGCGCAACAGAAGCCGAAGTAGCGGAAGCGGCCAAACACGCGCAAATTGATCATTTTATATCCAGCTTGCCACGCGGTTTTGATACCGAAGTCGGGGAACGCGGGCTCAAATTATCCGGTGGTGAGAAGCAACGGGTTGCCATCGCGCGCACCATTTTGAAATCGCCACCGATTCTGATACTGGATGAGGCAACATCTGCGCTTGATACACGCACAGAACAGGACATAAAATCAGCTCTGGATATGGTATCAAAAGGCCGGACTACGCTGGTGATCGCGCATCGATTATCAACCATCACCGATGCCGATGATATTATCGTCCTCGATAATGGAAAAATCGCTGAACGCGGCACGCATAGAGAGCTTCTGGCGCAAAAAGGGCTTTATGAAACCATGTGGAACCGACAGCAAGAATTGTCAGATGCCAGACAGAGGCTACATGATTTGGGGCAGGAAACGGAATGAATATCCAAGTTATATAACGTGATAGCAGAACATTCAGAACAAAAAATGGCGGAGGGGAAGGATTCCAATATTACTTATTAACTAACTGTTATTTATACATATTATCATTAATTATAATACTAGCCCCTCATTTAATCCCACATCGGGGTTACTGAACCTGTTTGCTGATTGGGATTGAATATTGCTTGGGGGTGGGGCCTAGATTAGGTCAGGCGTTGCGTCACGGATCGCAGCGCTTAGATAGATGGGCTAACTGAGTGAAGGGTAAACTTATCTAATCCTTGGGGTTGCTTTAAGATTGATAATTGTAATAAGTGATAACTGGTTCTCGACTTGTACCATTTCCCCAAAAAAATTTAAAAACCCGTTAAACAGCGTTTTCCTTGGCATTGAGCCAATCACGAATAATCGCTTTATGGCGGTCATGGCCATAGCTTTGGAAATGCCCGCCATGTAC
>JABIWM010000177.1 GCA_018701255.1 Alphaproteobacteria bacterium
CAGGGCTTTCCACATGGGTTTCGGCATCAATATAGAACTGCACAGCGGTAAAATTACCATCCAGCATATAGCTTTCAAGTTTTGTCAGATTGATCCCATTAGTAGCAAACCCGCCCAAGGCTTTATAGAGCGCGGCTGGCACAGAACGCAGTCGGAAAATCAGCGTTGTGATCGCGGTATCGGACTGATTCGCAGGATATTCGGGATTCTTTGCCATAATCAGCATACGGGTTGTGTTTGTGGACGCGTCTTCCATGCCGGCTTTGAGGATATCCAGCCCATAAATCTCAGCCGCCAGCGAGGATGCAATCGCGCCAATGCTGGCATCACCCATCGCCGCCACGTCTGATGCCGCGCCAGCCGTATCCGGATGCATTTCCGGAACCAGCCCCAATTTGCGCAGACCATTACGGCATTGCGCCAACCCCTGGGCATGGCTTTTTACGGATTTGAGTTGATCCAGTGTAGCGCCTTTAACGCCAAGCAGGTGGTGGTGTACTGGCTGAAAATGTTCACCAATAATGCTCAGTCCGGATGATGGTAGCAAGTGATGGATATCAGCAACACGGCCAGCAAGTGAGTTTTCAACCGGAACCATGGCATAACGTGCATCACCATCAACAACGGCCTGCAACATATCCTCAAAAGACGCTAAAGGCAGGGTATCCATATCCGGAAACCGTGTTCGGCAAGCTAGTTGCGAATACGCGCCGGGGACACCCTGATAGGCAATAATATTATCAGCATGTGATGAGGTTGAAGTCATGAATATATAGCCCAGTTTAAATCAGTTTTTGCTTAAATCTTCAGCCGTTTAGCAGCGGCTTGCAGATCGGATTCAGTATCAATTCCGGTAATGGCCATGTCAACCGCAATGGCACCAATTCGCATGCCGGCTTCGATAGCGCGGAGCTGTTCCAGCTTTTCTGTGCGTTCAAGAGCCGATGGCGGCAATGTGATAAACCGTTCCAGTGCCGCGCGTTGCCAGCCATAAACCCCCACATGATGCCACATCGCCGCTAGTTTGGTCGGGGTTGTGGCCGAAATATCTGTATCCGTGATGCCGCCATGCGGGATAGGCGCCCGGCTAAAATATATTGCCCAGCCTGTTTGTGTGATATCGCCATCCGGCCATGATACCACGGCCTTGACGACTTGTTCTAATGGCTGTTCTTCGGCGGCCAATGGTGCGACCGGAGTAATGATATCAAAATGGCCAGTGTTCAGCGCCGCGCTTAGTGCTGATAGCATATGGGGGTTCATTTCTGGCAAATCACCTTGCAGATTGATCACATGATCATAGATTTTATCAGGATCAATTTGTGCTAATGCCGCCGCTACTCTATCAGAGCCGGATGGTAAATCCGGATCAGTGATAACCGCCTCGCCGCCTTCGTTCGTGATAATGTCGGCAATTTCTGCCCCGTCACAGGCCACGATAACACGGCCGATATCTGCCTCAATCGCCCGTCGCCATACTTGAACGATCATGGGAGCATCGCCAATCTGCCGCAACGGTTTTCCCGGCAAGCGGGTAGCGGCCATTCGGGCAGGAATGACAATTATGGTATCAGAGACATTCTGTCGCATGAGCAACCTCTTGTTATCAATTCACCTGTCTTTATCATGCCAATCATATTATGACTAGATCAATGCTGTTCACATGCATATAATAATGACTGCTGGAAATTTGGGACGTTCCGATTGGTCATGGGGCTTGAACAAGCACCATGCTAAGGGGAAAAGTAAGGATACGCATCATGGATAATCTGAATTTTAATAAAATCGCGGCTGGCGTGATTTGTGGCGGCCTGCTTCTGATGGCTGGGATTAAAGCTGGCGAATTGCTGTTGCCGCATCAGGAACTAGAAGAAAACGCCTATCCGTTTGAAGTGGCTGAGGCCGGTGACGGTCATAGCGCGCCTGCCGTTGTCGAAGATACAGGGCCTGAGCCTATTTTTGCTATGCTGGCTAGCGCAGATATTGATGCCGGACAGTCCCTATCCAAAAAATGCACAGCGTGTCACAGCTTTGATGCTGGCGGGCCAAATAAGGTTGGGCCAAATCTGTATAACATCGTCAATCGCGGTGTTGCCGGTGTGGACGGGTTCAAATATTCATCTGCTCTGACCGATTTTGGCGGCCAATGGGATTACGAACAGCTAAACGGCTTCCTTTACAAACCTAAAACATGGGTAAGTGGAACAAAGATGAATTACGCCGGACTGAAAAAACCTGAAGACCGGGCGAATATCATCGCATGGCTACGGACACTTGCTGACGATCCGGCACCGTTGCCATGATATTTGACGGCTAGGGATTAGCGAACTGTCATTTATATTAATGTTCAATAGAAAGGGTCGCCGATATGCTAGACGAACTGGCTAAATTTGCGGCGGCTCTGACTGACCTGACCAGACCTGTCATTCATCAGTATTTCCGGCAAAATCCCGATATCATTAAAAAGCAGGATGACTCGCCGGTCACTATGGCTGATCAACAAGTCGAACAGATATTGCGGGCGGCTATCCGCCACCGTTACCCTGATCATAGTATTATTGGCGAAGAACAGAGCAATCATATCGGGGATGCGCCATATACCTGGGTGATTGATCCGATTGATGGCACGCGTTCGTTCAGTTGCGGCAATCCATTATTCGGCACATTGATTGGTATTCTTGAACATGGCCAGCCGCAAATCGGGGTCATTGATCTGCCCATGCTGGAAAACCGCTGGCTAGGCCAGATGGGTAAGTCCTGTTATTGCAATACGTCTTTATGTCATACATCCTCGGTGCGTGATCTGGGCTCAGCGCGGATAGCAACGACCAGCTCAACCTTGCTTGGCGATGAAGGCAGGCCAAAATTCGAACGTCTGGCCGCCGCTTGCCGGGTGGTTAATTATGGCGGTGATTGTGCGAATTATGCGTATCTGGCAAGTGGTTGGTGTGATCTGGTTGTTGAAGCCAATTTGCAAGCCTATGATATTATGGCCGCCGTTGCGGTTGTTACTGCCGCTGGCGGAGTGGTGAGCCGTTGGGATGGAACCCCTATTCATCTGGATGATTTTGATGGTAGTGTTATTGCGGCCGCATCGCCGGAATTACATGCGGCGGCCGTGTCTTATCTGTCAAACTAGAAGGATAATCCATGCCTGATCAAACCGATATTCATATTATTTATCATAGCTCTGATGCGCCCATGTCAAAATGGCAGGAATGGTTGAACCGTCTTGATCCGCGCATCCGGCTTGTGGCGCTGGATGATCCGGCCGCCCAGACAGCCGATGTCATGATCACATGGTCGCCGCCATATGGGGCGATTGCCGCCCTGCCACATCTGAAAGGCGTGCTATCGCTGGCACAGGGTGTTGATCACCTGCTGGATGATCCATCATTGCCGCGTGATATAACGGTTGGCCGTTTGATTGATCCGTTTATGTCACAATCCATGGCTGAGTGGGTGATGCTGGCGATTTTGAAACAGCATCGGGACGAAGCGGCCTATGCCGAAGCCGCCATCCGCAAAGACTGGGTCTGTTTTGAGCCGCGTATTCCAGCTGATTATACCGTATCGGTCATGGGAATTGGTGCGATTGGTGGCCATGTCGCCGAAAAAATAGCCAATTTAGGGTTTAATGTGCTGGGCTGGTCGCGCAAC
>JABIWM010000178.1 GCA_018701255.1 Alphaproteobacteria bacterium
GACAGTTATACCGCGTAATGTCCGGGTATCCGAAGCCCCTTCATATGGTCTGCCAGTGTTGCTATATGATATAAATTGTGCCGGATCAGAAGCTTATATCGCCTTGGCAGGTGAGCTCATTAAACAGGAAAAGAAAAATGGCAAAATCAGCTAAAACAACCAAAAATACACAAAAAAAGCCCCAAAAAGCACCTGTTACACGCAAAATGAGTGAGAAGGGGCTGGGACGTGGTCTGAAAGCGCTTTTGGGTGATGCGCCTGCGCTTCATGCGTTAAGCGGTGATCAGCCGGAGCAATCTGAGCTAGATGCGGATAAGGCCATGCAAGCCGCAACGGAGGCAAAGAGCGACCACATTATTGCTATTGAAAAAATTGAACCGAACCCATGGCAGCCTAGACGCCAGTTTCTGGCCGAAGAATTAAAAGAACTGGCCGCTAGTATTGATCATCATGGCATTATACAGCCATTATTGGTACGTCCACATCCTGATAAACCGGATCATTTTCAACTGATTGCCGGGGAAAGGCGCTGGCGCGCGGCACAATTGGCGAAAAAGCATGACGTGCCGGTTGTCATTAGAGAAACCACCGAGCAACAAGCCGCAGAAATGGCACTGATTGAAAATATTCAACGCCAGGATTTGAATATAATAGAAGAAGCCGAAGGATATCAGCGTTTGATGTCAGAGTTTGACTACACACAGGAAGCGCTAGCCAATGTTGTTGGTAAATCCAGAAGCCATCTGGCAAACACGATGCGATTGTTGAATTTACCGAATAAAATCAAGGATATGCTTGCTTTATCCGAATTAAGCATGGGGCAGGTGCGGCCGCTTATTGGTCACGATGATGCCCTTGCATTGGCAGAAATGATCAAGGCACGCGGGCTTAATGCACGTCAAGCCGAACAATTGGCGGCAAGGGATACAAATGCCAAGCCAGCACCGGCACCCGAAAACCCCGATCTCAAGGCAACAGAAAAACAGCTGGCCGAACAATTAGGGATGGATATTAAACTGGCATTCGATCAATCATCCGAATCTGGTCGGATCATGATTACCTGCCGGTCACTTGATCAATTTGATGATGTTATTGACCGGCTGATCAAATAAAACGTGTATTCGGTCTTTATCTAGATAAATATCCTGAAAACTAGGCGCGTTGTCGCTGTTTTGCCATCTGACAAACGGCAAGCAAAGCTTGCGCCACAGCCGTATCGGAATGAATACCTGATCTGGACTGTTTTTCGGCCTGTCCCAATCGATCCAGTGCAGCCATGACACGCGTGTTTGACCACTGGTTCAGCTGCGCGGATATCACCGGTTTTTCGTTGAAAAAGATAGGCGGTTTATGCTGGCTAACGGCATCAGCGGCACTCATGCCCTTATCCATCTGGCAACTTAACCGGAAAAGCCGCTGAAAATAGGTAATACTGGCGCGAATAATGGCTTCCGGTGCTATGCCTTCTGTCATGGCGCGATCAAATTGCCGCCCCATGGTAGATATATCACCGGATGCGGCAGAACTGACCACCTGACTCGCGGCAACAGACGCGCTATCACCTAAGGCATGCATGGCCATGGTGAGGGTAATATGTCCGTTTGAACCTGCCATGATAGCCAATTTTTCTATTTCAGACCGGCTCATCAGACGATCACCCCCCAGATGGCTAGTGATCCATGCCATTGCATCAGCATCAGCCCGGATATTATGTTCGGAAAACATATCACGGGCGATTTGCGCAATTTGCCGGTCTTGATCAGGGTAACAGCCAATTGTTGCCGCGTTTTTGGCACTATCCAGCATTTTGACCAGTTTGGATTTGGTATTAATATCACGGGCGCTGATAACGATGACAGCCTGACTTGGCGGTTTTTCCAGTAATTGCACCACAGATGGGGCAATCTGATCATTAGCATGTGCCACCCGGACAAGCCGTTTTTGCCCCATAGCCGGTATGGCCGCCGCGCTATCATACAGAAGCGAAGGATCAGATGCGATATGGTCACCGGTGATATCTGTCACGGCAAAAGGATCATTCAGATCAGGAACCAGAATAGTGCTAAGCGCCTTGGCTCTTTCGCTAATAAGTCCGATATCCTGACCATAAAAAAGCGCTATCAGCAAATCAGGTGGTGGCGAGCGGAGAAATTGATCAATATCACGCGGCGCTATTTTCATGACAGATCACTCAGCTGATGCTGTGCCAGCATTTTCCAGATTATTGAAATAGGCCAGCAGTTTCAGATACACTTTATCTGATAATTGCATGGCTAGTCGTTCGCTAGAAAAAGTTGCGGCTTTATCCTGTCCGTAAAGTGAGGAAACCGCACCGAATGTAGCGCTCAAGCTGATAGAGTCTGATAAAACGGCCTCGCCTCTGGTTTGATCATATAACTCAAAAGCAATTTTCATGGATACAGCTGTATCAGATTGCGATTCGGATATTCTGGTTGTTAGCGTGTAACGGATATCCTGTGCCGAATGGCGATCAAGAAAGCGAATGATATGCTGGCGGAAAATCTGATCACTTCTCGAAGCTCCTGTTTTAACAGATATCTGCCCAAGCGCACTGACATTGCTACTATCCAGACGTTCGATAGAGCTACATCCCGCTAACAAGACAGCAATTGAGCCGATGATCAGAAATAAAA
>JABIWM010000030.1 GCA_018701255.1 Alphaproteobacteria bacterium
ATCAGGCCGGGGCTAGCACCATTACCATCTGGCGGCCTTCCATTTTTGGCATGGCTTCTACCTTGGTCAGCTCTTCCATTTCTTCTCTGACGCGGCTGAGCACCTGAGCGCCCAGTTCCTGATGCGCCATTTCGCGGCCACGGAAACGTAAGGTGACCTTGACCTTATCACCAGCATCAATGAATTTCCGGACATTTTTCATCTTCACCTGATAATCATGTTCATCGATATTCGGGCGAAGCTTGATTTCCTTGACCTCAACGATTTTCTGCTTTTTCCGCGCCAGATTAGCGCGTTTCTGCGTTTCGTATTTGAACTTGCCATAGTCGAGAATCTTACATACCGGCGGGTCAACATTCGGCTGAACTTCGACCAGATCGAGGCCAGCATCAAACGCCTGACGCAACGCATCAGCGGTATTTACAACGCCAAGCTGTTCGCCATTGTGATCAATACAACGTACGGTGGGATTAGAAATAGCTTCGTTAACACGAGGGCTATTGCTCTTTGATGTGCCTTTTTGAGGGCCTTGTGGTGGACGGGCTATTGACGTATCTCCTTATGTAAGTGGCCTGTCGGACGTATCGTTAATCCTATTTTATAGCAGAACTCAGCTATTTTTCAAATCCGGCGGTGTTATTTCTTCAATTAACATGGAAACCGCCGCATCTAGCGCGATGGTTTCCTGAGTTTTGTCGCCCAGCCGGCGCAATGCAATGGTGCCATCCTGCTGTTCGCGCTCACCAATAGCTATGATAAACGGCACTTTGGCAACCGAATGTTCGCGCACCTTATAGCTGATCTTTTCGTTGCGGCTATCCAGTTGCACGCGCACACCATGCGCGGCCAGACGTTCCCGCACCTCAGCGGCATAAGACGTGACGGCATCGGTAATGGGCGCGACCACCACCTGAACCGGTGCCAACCACGGCGGCATCCGGCCAGCATATTGTTCAATCAGAATACCGATCCAGCGTTCCATTGATCCCAGAATAGCGCGGTGCAACATCACCGGCCGCTTGCGTGAGCCGTCTTCGGCCACATATTCGGCATCCAGCCGTTCCGGCAGAACAAAATCAACCTGCAAGGTGCCGCATTGCCAATCACGGCCAATCGCATCCCGCAAGACGAATTCCAGCTTAGGGCCATAAAACGCGCCTTCCCCCGGATTGAGCGTTGTATCAAGTCCGGCGGCGTTGGTGGCGGATTCCAGCGCGGCTTCGGCTTTATCCCAGGTGGCATCATCACCGGCGCGGGTTTCTGGACGGTCAGAAAACTTGACTCTTACGTCATCAAACCCGAAATCACGATAAATATCCAGCAACAGATCACAAAAGGCGCGGCCTTCGCTGTCGATCTGATCTTCGGTACAGAAAATATGCGCGTCATCCTGCGTAAATGCCCGCACCCGCATGATCCCGTGCAAGGCGCCAGACGGCTCATTACGGTGACATGATCCGAACTCCGCCATGCGCAACGGCAAATCACGATAGGATGTAATGCCTTGGCGGTAAATCTGTACATGGCCGGGGCAATTCATCGGCTTTAGCGCCAGAATACGGTCGCCTTCGCTTTCGGCGGTGAACATATTTTCGCGGAATTTATCCCAGTGGCCTGATTTTTCCCACAGGCTCCGGTCAATCATTTGCGGGGTTTTTACCTCTTGGTAATTGGCCGCATCCAGCCGCCGCCGCATATAGCTTTCAATTTCGCGATACATCGTCCAGCCTTTCGGGTGCCAGAACACGGACCCCGTGGCTTCTTCTTGAATGTGGAACAGCTCAAGCGCTTTGCCCAGCTTGCGGTGATCACGCTTTTCGGCTTCTTCCAGCATGGTCAGATAGGCGCTTAATTCTTTTTCCTGAAAAAACGCCGTGCCATAAATCCGTTGAAGCATGGGGCGGTTGGAATCACCGCGCCAATACGCACCGGCAACGCTCATCAATTTGAATGCATGGCCAATTTTAGCGGTGGAAGGCGCATGTGGCCCCCGACACAGATCAATGAAATCCCCCTGCCGATAGAATGTGACGGTTTCATTGGCCGGAATTGCGTCAACCAGCTCGACTTTAAACGGCTCATCGTTTTTGCGATAGAACGCCACCGCCTCATCCCGTGTCCAGACTTCGCGGGTAATGGCTTCATCGCGATCAACAATCGCATGCATACGGGTTTCAATCGCCGCCAGATCATCAGCAGAAAATGGCGTTTCGCGATAGAAATCATAGTAAAACCCATTATCAATAGACGGCCCGATAGTAACTTGCGTTTCCGGATATAATTCCAGCACGGCCTCGGCCAGAACATGCGCGCAATCATGACGGATCAAGGCCAGCGCATCATCGTCTTTGGCTGTCACCATGGCAAGCGTAGCGTCGGTTTCAATCACATGGCTAAGATCAATCAGCGCACCATCCAGCCGTGCCGCAAGCGCGGCTTTGGCAAGCCCGGGCCCAATATCAGCCGCAACATCAAGCGCGGTTACAGGGTGATCATATTGACGCTTGGCGCCATCAGGTAGCGTTATGACAGGCATATTGTCCTCAATGTGATAGAAACATCAGCTATGGTTTTATCCTGTTGTGGCACAGGCTTCAAGAGGAGATGCATGCAAATGCGAACGACATCCGTCATTTCAGCAATTTGCGATAGATGGTCAGTGTTTTGCTTTTCATCAGATCGGTGGTGAAATCATCCAGCACATGTTGTCTGGCGCGTTTGGAATATTGCTGTCTGGCGCGGGGTTTTAGTGATAATGCCGTATCAACGGCGGCGGCCAGATCATCCACATCAGCAGGTTTGGCCAGCCAGCCAGTCGTTCCGGCAATGATGCTTTCCACCGCTCCGCCATGATCAAATGCGACCACCGGTCTGCCCATTGCCTGTGCCTCAATAGCCACGCGGCCGAATGGTTCCGGCGTTAGCGACGGCATAACCACCACATCGGCCAGCATCATGGCGGCTGGCATATCATTGGTTTCAGGAGCCAATATAACGCGCCCCTGCATGTTATGGCTGGCGATCACCGCCATCAGCTTTGACTGGAACGCGTCCCGTCCGGCGCCTGCCCCGACAAGGATCAAAACAGCGTCTTTATGTGTCAGCTTTGCCATGGCCGCAATCATGACTTCCTGCCCTTTCCATAAGGTTGGCCGGGCTGGAAGCATGATGATTTTCTTGTTTTCATCCACGTTGAGCTTGTCTGCCGCGTTAATTGTGCGCTGGGCATTTACCGCTTTGGGGTTAAACAGATCAACATCAACACCGCGATGAATAATGGTGATCTTATCAGCGGCTTTGGGGAACTGTCTGGTAATCAGATCAGACACATAATCGGATATGGCGATAATCCGGTCAGCGCGCATCATGATGCTGTTGTAATATTTTTTTAACATATTGGTAGCTTTGAAACGACCATGCACGGTTGTTACCACCGGAATCTTCAACGCTTTTGCCGCCGGAATGGCAATCCACGCTGGCGCGCGTGACCGCACATGCACCAGATCAGTGTTGTTATCTGTCATGATTTGGCGCAATTTGCGGCGGATAGATGGCCAGCGTAGCGGGTTTTTTGATCCCACCGGAAGCGTAATGTGTTCCACGCCAATGCGTTGCAATTGCGCCACCATAGCCCCGCCACCGCTAACCACAATGGCCGTACCGCCAGCATCAACAATGGCTTTCGCCATTTCAATCGTACCGCGTTCTACGCCACCCTGTTTGAGGTTTGGTAGAATTTGGAGAATAGTCTTACCTTTAAGGCTGATTATTGGCATGGGACGTTACACTGGACAGGTTGGACATTCACAAGGTAGGTTTGTTTTAACGCCTCAATGCTGTCTTGTATATCGCTTTATTTTACCAATAGCATGATCAAAAGGATGATCTGATGACTGATGCGAATAACACTCCGCTTTCCTATCTTCAACGTGACG
>JABIWM010000179.1 GCA_018701255.1 Alphaproteobacteria bacterium
CCGGATTCAGGGGCTTGCGATAAACCGATTTCTTCCAGAATCTGGAAAATCGTATCACTAATGGCGGCCACGCCGGTATCATCAATCGGCTTGTAATTGCCGCCAGATAACCCCGGACGAACCGGACGGATATTATCCGCCAATGGCGCTGAACGAAGGTCTTTTCTCGCTTGCCGCCCGCCTGCTCTACGGGCTGATCGTGGGGATTGTGGGGATTGTGGGATTGGGTATTTGTTCATGGCTTTCCACCTTATCTAAAAGTCACTAGGCTTTCATGCGTGATGCATCGGGATCATACATCGGTTTCAAACTAGCCTGTGCAGTGATTTCTGCACCGGCAACATTGATCACATATTCTGATGCCAGCATGGCGGCTGCATCGTCATTATCATCGCGGCATGGCACATAGCCAAGGCCGATTGCACCGCCTAAATGATGGCCGTAATTGCCGCTGGTCAGATAGCTAACAATCGCACCATCGCGGATAATCGGTTCATTATGATAGAGCAATGGTTCCGCATCATTAAGACGGAATTGCATCATGCGCGCTTTCACGCCGTCTTCTTTCCGGCGGATAACCGCGTCACGGCCAATGAAATCACCAAACCGGCCAGACTGTTTATTGACCCGTGCGGCAAAGCCCAGCCCAGCATCAAGAATATGATCTTCGCTGGAAATATCATGTCCGAAATGACGGAATGCTTTTTCGATACGGCAGGAATCCAGCGTGTGCAATCCACATAATGCCAGCGCATGATCCTGACCACGCTTGATCAGCTCATCATAAACATGCACCGACTGATCGCTTGATACATAAAGCTCCCAGCCCAGCTCACCCACATAAGACACCCTATGTGCGCGCGCCATGCCATGCCCGATTTCAATATTTTGCATCGTACCAAAAGGAAAATCGGCATTAGCTAGTGATTGCGGGATAAGCGGCTGAAGAAAATCTCTGGCTTCCGGCCCCATGATTACCAACACCGATTCCATCGCGGTGACATCCAGCGCCGAGCAATGCGCCGCATCCGGAATATGACGGTTGATCCAGTTCAGATCACGCTGGATGGTGGCGGCAGGCGTGACAATAATAAACCGGTCAGAATCCAGCCGCGTAATGGTTACATCGGCTTCTATCCCGCCATCGCTGTTAAGGAATTGTGTATAGACAATTTTGCCTGTCTCAACCGCAACATTATTGCAGGCAATTTTCTGCAATACGGCTTCTGCGTCTTTGCCCATTATCATGATTTTGCCAAAACTGGACATATCAAACATGCCAACATGATTACGCACGGCGTTATGTTCGGCGGCGTTATATTCGAACCAGTTTTGCCGCTTCCATGAATATTCATATTCCGGCTTCAAGCCCTTGGCGGCCGCGCTTTCGGGTAAGAACCAGTTCGCCCGTTCCCAGCCAGCTACCTCACCAAAGCATGCACCTTTTTCGGCTAGTCTGTGATGAATAGGCGACCGTTTGACCGAACGGCTGGTTTCTACCTGCCGATAGGGGAAATGATCTGCGTAAAGCAAGCCAAGCGTTTCGCTGACCCGTTCGCGCAAATAGGATCGGTTAACCTGAAACGGCATCATCCGGCGAATATCAACATCCCATAAATCCATCGGGGCATTGCCTTTATGCATCCATTCGGCCAATGCCATACCAGCACCGCCAGCGGATTGAATACCAACCGAATTAAAACCAGCCGCAACAAAGAAATTCTTTACTTCCGGTGCTTCCCCCATCAGATAGCGGTTATCAGACGTGAAGCTCTCAGGCCCATTAAAAAAGGTCTGGATGCCGGCCTCAGCCAGAATAGGCAAACGGTTAATCGCCTTTTCCAGAATAGGTTCAAAATGGTCAATATCTTCGGGCAGGGAATCAAACTCGAAATCTTCGGGGATGCCATCCATGCCCCACGGCTTTGAGTTAGGCTCAAACGCTCCAAGCATGATCTTGCCTGCGTCTTCTTTGTAATAGGCGCATTCATCTGGCACCCGCAACACGGGCAGATTGGATTGCAATCCTTCCACGCCTTCGGTGACAATATAAAAATGCTCACACGCATGTAACGGTACTGACACCCCAGCCATCGCGCCAATTTCACGCGCCCACATGCCGCCGCAATTGACCACATATTCGGCATGAATAGTACCGTGACTGGTTTCAACGCCAGCCGCCACGCCATTCTGGGTGATAATATCCGTTACCTTTACGCCTTCAAATATTTTGGCGCCGCCATTCCGCGCACCTTTGGCCAATGCCTGCGTGATATTAACCGGATCACCCTGCCCGTCTTTGGGTAGATGAACGCCGCCAACCGCATCTTCGACATTCAACCCGGGGTAAAGATTTGATATCTCAGCTGTGCTAATCTCATCAATTTCAACACCGAATGCTCGCGCCATACCTGCTGACCGGCGCAATTCTTCCATCCGTTCACCAGTTAGCGCCACGGTGATAGACCCGTTCCGCTTAAAGCCCGTGGACACGCCGGTTTCTTCTTCTAGGCTGAAATAAAGCTCTTGGGAGTATTTTGCCAGCCGCGTCATATTCTGGGTTGCCCGAAGCTGGGCAATCAATCCGGCGGCATGCCATGTTGTGCCGCTAGTCAGCTGTTTGCGTTCAAGCAGAACAACATCTTTCCAGCCCAGTTTGGTCAGATGATAGGCAACCGATGTGCCAATAATTCCACCGCCGATAATGACGGCTTTTGCATGTGTAGGAAGCGTGATAGCCATGTCCCAGTATCTCCTTATGCTTTAACGCGTGCGTTATCTGCATCATAAAGAACACCATCATCAATGATATGTGCTTGACGCATCCGGCCTAATACCTCGACTTCAAGTTGAGGATTGCCATTGGCAAATGCCGCCTCATCAACAATGCCATAGGCAATGGATTTGCCAACGCGGTGACCATAACCAGCCGACACAATCAATCCGACATCTGCGCCTTGCACGCGGATAGAGGACAGATATATAGCCTCACCAAAAGCATCACCTTCAGCCGGATCATCAAGCACCATAGCAACAAAGCGGCGGCTTGCCCCACGCTGTTCTTCTGCCATTAGAGCCGTGCGGCCGATAAAATCATCCTTATCGGTTTTCACCCATCGCCCCAGGCCACTTTCCAGCATGGTATAATCGGATGTCAGATCAGATTTCCATGACCGATAGCCCTTTTCCAGTCGCATGGAATCCAAGGCCAGCATGCCAAACGGTTTCAGATCATGATCTGCGCCTGCTATCATTAAGGCATCATATACCGCTTCCATTTTTGCCATGGGAACATGCAGTTCCCATCCGGCTTCGCCTGCAAATGACACACGGATAAGATGCACATCAACACCCGCAACCTTGCCTGCGCGATGGGTCAGCCAGCCGAATTGATC
>JABIWM010000180.1 GCA_018701255.1 Alphaproteobacteria bacterium
CCTATGCGGCCATAAGCCGTATCCCAGACACGAAAGCCCAGATCACCGGGGTTGAAATAGAATTTTTCTTCATATCCGGGGCCTTGCGGCAGGTGGGTTTTGCGATAAAGCCCCATATCTGTTCCATCCGCATCCACCATCATCATGGAATTGAAATAGGCATTGTGGCTTTTTTCAAAAAAGCTGATAGGCAGAACAACACCCAGCTCTTTAGCTAAGGCGCGAAAACGCGGCAAAAAGGGGTGATCATCAACCGCATGGGCATGGACAAAATGATCTTTATTCTGTTCAGGGCAGAAATACACCGTGGCAAATAGCTCTTGCAGAAGAATGATTTGCGCGCCATTGCCAGCGGCTTCGCGCACCAGCATTTCAGCCTGATTAAGATTATCTTCGATATTCCAGCCGCAAGGCATTTGTGTAATGGCAAGCCGCGTCATTTTAACGTTCCAGTCCGATCAGAAAGTTAACAGTGTTAGTGCCGATATCCTTGACCGCATATCCGCCTTCCATAACGGTAAGCGTCGGCAGGCCAAGCGCATTAATCCGCGCCCCCATATCAAAATAATCATCGCTTTTACATTTGAAAAAGCTAATGGGATCATGTTCAAAGGTATCCGCACCAAATGACACAACCAGACTATCCGGTGCATAGCGGCGAATGGATGCCAGCGCATGATCCAGTGCTTCTGCCCATGCCGAATAGGTAGTCCCCGGTGCCATGGGGTAATTGATATTATGACCTTCGCCCTTGCCATGTCCTTTTTCATCAGCATGACCAAGGAAATGCGGGAAAGCATGGCTAGGATCGCCATGAAGTGATAAAAACATAACATCATCACGGTCATAGAATATGGCTTGCGTGCCGTTGCCGTGATGAAAATCAACATCGAGGATGGCGACTTTGGCGGCGCCGTTTTGGCGCATATATTGCGCGGCTATGGCGGCGTTATTGATAAAACAATACCCGCCATACTGATCGCGTGAGGCATGATGGCCGGGGGGACGGCATAGCGAAAAAATATGTCCGGCTTGACCAGAAGCAATGGCATCAGCACCGGTAAGCGCGACTTGTGCGGATGCGTGCGCGGCTTCTATCGTGCCTTTGGAAATGGATGTTTCCCCGGCCAGCGCATAATAACCGATTTTTCCTTCGATAAACGCGGGAATATGTGGTGCCGGCATTGACCGCGATGGCCAGACAGTCGGGATAGGTTCGCCTTTCATGCCGGTTGCTTCCCATTCGTCCCATGCGGTATCCAGAAAAGACAGATAACCAGCATCATGTATCTGATTAATGATGGCATCGCCATAATTTTTCGGTGCTTTAATCGTGCCAATGGGTCTTTCTTTTAATGCTTCAAGAATAAAATCCATGCGTTCCGGACATTCAAAAGGCGGTACCAGCTCGCCGCCGTAAAGCTCGGTCTTGGCGGCGCGAAGCCGATGGTCTTCTGTGTAAATAATATCCATGAGCTTATCCTTTTCTAATGTCGGAAATTGGCGTCGGGTCAAGCCCTGTTACTTCCCGGCGGAATACCGGATCATCACCGGCCGGTTTTTCATCCATATTCATGGCATAGGAATGTCCGGCATAGGTTGCCCATGCGATAGGTGCCGGTGCGGCGGCATCACCAATAATCTTGATAGATGAAATGCCAGCATCCTGCCATTCCGGTTGGCGTTGTTTTAAGTCCTGCCACAGCGCGTCATCACCATCTCTGGCGGTTACCATCAAAACAGCATCAGCCGCCGTTGATTGCTCTTTGCCTGTATAGATGCAAGACATATTGACATGATCACGCCCCACCGAAGCCAGTTTCCGGGTGGTGATAATGTCAACGCCCATTTCCAGAAGCGTTTTCTGGATAATGCCCTGTTCCAGCGTGTTTGTTGTCCATTCCGATGCCATAGTTGCCGGCGTGATCAACGTCACGGTACAACCCAGCCCGACCAGCTTTTCGGCCATGACTCCGCCCATGTAATAATGATCATCATCATAAACCACCACATGCCCCGATGGCATATGGCCAGCCATGATATCATCTGGCGTAAAGACAGGCATTTGTGCATCAATAGCAACAGGGATCAGCACATGACGGGCGGTGCCATCACGCCGCCAATGTGAACCGGTGGCAATGCACACATGCTCAAATCCGAAAGCCAGCACATCATCTGCGGTTAATTCGCTTTCTCTGTATATGGATACATTGGCCAGCGGTTCTATCTGTCCAAGCCGGTAATCCATCACCCGCCCCCATGCGGCCAGATTGGGCAATAATCTTTCTTTTGCTACCCGTCCGCCCAGTTCGGATTTTGCTTCTGCTACGGCAACGTCATAACCGCGCCCGCCTAGCATCCGCGCGGCTTCCAGTCCTGCCGGGCCAGAGCCGACAATCAATACAGACTGGCTATCGCCTTTAGCTGGTTTGAGTTCCGGATGCCAGCCTTTACGCCATTCTTCCATGAAGCTGGGATTCTGGGTACAGCGGGATATGGACATCGTCATATCGCCGGTCACGCACATATTACAGCCAATACATTCGCGGATATCCTCAAACCGGTTTTCCGCAATTTTTGTTGGCAGGAACGGATCGGCAATTGATGGTCTGGCCGCGCCAATAAAATCCATTATGCCAGATTTAATCTGCCTGACCATGGTATCGGGAGAGGTGAAGCGGCCAACCCCGACCACTGGTCGTGAGGTTAGCTCTTTGATGCCGGTAATTAATGCTTCTTGCGCGGCTTCGTCTTTAAATCGTGATGTGGCTGAACAATCTTCCCATGTACCATGTGCCAAATCCCACAGATCGGGCAGATCGCTATGCATATCTATACATTCACGCAATTCACTATTAGAAAAGCTTAATTCATCAAAAGCTTCATCCAGTGACAGGCGAATGGTCAGCCCCATGCTATCACCAACAGCATCCCGGATATCTTCCACCAGCTCTTTCATAAACCGGCTACGGTTTTCCAGACTGCCGCCATATTCATCGGATCGTTTATTAGTGGTGCGTGACAGAAAGTGCTGAATAATACCAAAGCCATGCGCCCCATAAAGACAGATCAGATCATAGCCACAAGCTTTCGACCGTTTGGCCGCATTTACATACCAGCGGCGCACATCCCTTATGTCATCCTTATCCATGGCTTGCGCGCTGACCGGATCAGACGTAAAGGTCAGAATAGGGCCAGCGGTTGGCGCGCGCGGGACTTCTTTAGAATACAGATTAGGGCCATTAATGCCGGAATAGGTCAGCTCAATTCCGGCTAGCGCATCATGGCTATGAATGGCATCAGCCATTTTTGCCAGCATGGGCATGTCTTTATCATCCCATAGCCGCAATTCGATGAAAGGTGATATCTCACTGGTTTGGTGAATTTCAACCTGTTCGGTGAATACAACGCCCCATCCGCCCTCGGCTTTAACGCGCCGCATTTCTGCCACGGCCGAAGGATCACGATAGCCGCCCCCATTACAATGCGGCACCTGATAAAACCGATTTTTTGCGGTTACAGGGCCAATCGCCAGCGGTTCAAACAGGATATCATATCGGCTTTTCAGACGGGAAGACGGATCAAGCGGCATCACATATTCTCCATATATCTGTTTTGTGTATTCA
>JABIWM010000181.1 GCA_018701255.1 Alphaproteobacteria bacterium
CGCTGGACAGTGTTCTATGATTTTGGCTCTTTATGGGGAACCGATTACCCCACCGGTGTGACTGGCGCAGATGATAATGATTTACGGTCATCTTTTGGGTACGGCTTTTTCTGGGACACGGCTATTGGGCCATTGTCTTTCTTCTGGTCAATTCCGCTTACTGAACAGAGTTATGATAATACGCAGGAATTTCAATTCAGTATCGGAGGCCGCTTCTAATGCGTATGAAAATAATCTGGCAGATGCGGTATGTAAGTGGGATTTTGCTGTTTGGCATCATGATATCCGGATTGTTGCCAGCGGTTATATCAACGCCATCATTAGCCCAGGATACAACAAAAGCGGCGGTTAGTATTGCTATCATTGATATTAATGGCGTGCTGGAACAATCGATAGCTATCAAAAAAATACGCGGGATCATTGATGAAGAAAATCAGAAATTTCTTGCCTCAACCGAGGAAGAACAACAATCCCTTCGTTCCGAAGAGCTGGAACTAGAAGCCCATCGTGATATTCTCAGCGAAGCTGAGTTTAACCTCCGGCTGAAGAAATTTCAGGATAGAGTAGCGGTATTACAACAGAAACTGCAACTGCAACGGCGCGAATTTGATGCATCATTACAGCAAGCGAATGAGCAATTGCGAAAGCTGCTTTATCAAATCATTACCGATATCACCAAAGAGAACGGCTACACCCTTGTCATTCAAAAACAGAATATTGTGCTTTATGATCTGTCCATTGATATATCAGACGAGGCTTTATCGCGATTGAATAAGCGAACAAAGGATATGACGGTTACCTTTACTAATAAGGATAACTAATGGCCGGTCATCACCATCATATCAATCCATCTGCTTTTCCCATGCGTGTTTCAGAAGCGGTGGCGATTATCGCAGGGGAGTTAGCACAGGGCGCGCCGGATGCTATGATCACCCATGCGTCCATGCTTGATAACGCCACAAATGGTGCCATGTGTTTTGCTGAAAACACAAAATCATTTGCCCGGATTGCAGATATGGCAGGCGTGATTTGTCTGACCAATCAAGACACGCTGGATCACTTAACAGATACAGATAAGGCAAAGCGCAAACATCCGCTGGCTATTATTGTGGTTGATCGTCCCAAAGACCGTTTTGCTGTTTTGATGGAAACCCTTTATCCGGCTTCAAAATCCAATGGCCGGATTCATGCTATGTCAGCGATAGCGGATGATGCCGTTATTGGCAAGAATGTTCAGATTGATGCCTTTGTTGCTATCGCAAGCAAAGCGGTCATTGGTGATAATACTATTATTAAATCAGGAGCGGTGATTGGTGAAAATGTTATCATCGGTCAGCATGTATTGATCATGCCGCAAGTGCATATTGAACATGCGGTTATTGGTGATCATGTTCAAATTAGCCCGGGTTCAGTGATCGGGAATACCGGTTTCGGGGTTAGCGGCGATGGCCAGAACCGGCTTGCGCCACATATTGGTAAAGTCGTTATTGGTGATCATTGCTATATCGGTAGCCTGAATACGATTGATCGCGGCATGCTGGGGGATACCAGTATTGGTGCGCATGTTATGACAGATAGCCGATGCCATATCGCGCATAATGTTAAGATTGGAAAAGGCAATATTATCTGTGCTAAAGTTGGTTTTGCCGGTTCAGTTACTGTTGGTGAGCGGAATATTTTTGGCCCCGAAGTCAGCGTTGCCAGTCATGTGACTATCGGATCGGGGAATCTGATTGCCAGCAGAGCCGGGGCTACCAAAGATATCACTAGCGGCCATGTTCTGGGCGGATTTCCGGCTGGTCCAATGGCCGATTTTCGCCTGCAAGTAGCTGCTTTACGCCGCTTGGCGCGTGAACTTAAATCCAAAGCTGGAAAGGAATAGCCATGTCTGCTGATGACATTATTTTACACCATCATGATATTATAGAATTGATCCCGCACCGGTATCCGTTTTTATTGGTGGATAGGGTCAGGATCACCACCCCCGGTGAAACCGCCATTGGCATTAAGGCGATTACTAGCACAGAGCCACATCTGGTTGGTCATTTCCCCGGACATCCTATTATGCCCGGTGTACTGATCATAGAAGCAATGGCACAAACCGCTGGAGTCATGGTCGCCCATTCGCAAAAAACGGATACGGATGATGAGATGCATGTCTATTTTACCACGATAGAAAACGCCCGTTTCCGCGCGCCATCACGTCCGGGAGATTTGCTGGAATGTCATGTCAGGCGGACTGGCGGTCGGTCA
>JABIWM010000182.1 GCA_018701255.1 Alphaproteobacteria bacterium
CGGTGATGCCATGGTGTTTTATAGCAGCTCGACTATTTTGAACGTGACGCTGATGGGAATATACAGCATGACGTTTCACCGTGATGTGGTTAAATCGCTGATCAGTAATGGAAAAAAGCCATTTTTTGTTGGCGGCACGGCATCTTATCTGGCGTATGTCATGGTGTTATGGGCGTGTTTGCAGGCACCGGTGGCGATTGTTTCCTCGTTGCGTGAAACATCTGTTATTTTTGCCATGTTTCTGGGTGTGTTCCTGTTGGGCGAACGCATTAACCGGACCAAGATTATTGTCACATTCGTCATGATCACCGGCGTTATTATCACGCGGCTATTCTAGTCCGGAATAGGTTAACCTGTTATCGCGGTGCTTTTGCCGCGCTTTCCCGTTTGTCTGAAACGACCGTAATACGGTTCATGCACCGATATGCCGGCAGATAGTCGGCGACCGCATAATGCATGGTAATTCTATTATCCCACATGGCAATATCACCGGCTTCCCATTTCCAGCGCATCTGGATTTCTGGCCGGTTCATATGATTGGTTAGCCATGTTTTCAACGCATTGGATTCGTTTGTGGTTAGCCCTACGATATGATTAACAAACGCTTCGTTAAAATTAAGGAAAGTCTGGCCAGTAATCGGATGTTTCTGGATAAGCGGGCGAACATTCTGCCCAAAGCGGACAATAGCATCGTTTAATCTCTGGCGGCTATCTTCGGTGCTAGTATCAGAGACAAAATTATTTCTGAAATCACCCATATCATGAATAGCCTCCAGATCGCCCAGATAGGCTTTCATATGTTCTGGCAACCGGTCATATGCCGCGCTTGAACTTGACCATAACGTATCGCCGCCAATGTCCGGCACTGTTCTGGCAACAAGGATGGATGCAAAAGGCTGATGCTGTTTAAAGGTCAGATCAGTGTGCCATGCGTTTGTGTCAGGCGGTGTTTTTTCATTGTTTTCCAGTTTGACAATATTCTCATAGCCGTCAACATGCGGATAAATCGGATGCGGCTCATCAATCACGCCAAAGCTTCTGGCAAAAGCTAGATGCGCGGCAGGAGTAATCTCGGCATTGCGGAAAAAAATGACCTTATGTTTCAGCAACGCGTGATAAATAGCGTCCTGAGTGGCTTCATCGATGGGTTTGGAAAAATTGATGCCCTGAATGATGCCGCCAATGGCTGGCGTTATTTTTTTTACGTTAAGCATGGCTGTTATCCTCATCGTATCAGAATTTTATGCATCTTTTTAATAGGTTGATCTCATAATCAACTTTTTTCAAGTGTATTTTATGCTTTCACTAAGAACCTCTGGTTCATGTGGGGAATAATAAAACGTCAGTAAGGAGTTAGAGACATTTCTGCAAGCAGGTAAGGCTGGAAAGTCATCTGGACGGGCAACTCTATACAGGAGAGAGGTTTAAAGGAAAATGTAGAGTAAAAAATTAATAATAACTTCAAATTAAGATTAATATTCATGATTTTTTGTGGTATTCCGGTAGATGTAACAATAATTATGTAATTCAACTTATTTTAAATAGGAGTTTATAATGAACTATAAAAACATAGGCCTTGCGGGTGCGGGTATCGCAATTATCGGAACCTTTCTACCATTTCTAAACTTTACTAATCCAGTCACTGGAGTGACAATGGCAAGCATCCAGCTCATAAGTGGCGATGGGATGTTTGTTTTATTCTTAATGGCTATTTCTGGTGTATTAATCTTTTTAAATAAATATCTATTTTCAGTTATTCCAACAATCTTATCTTTTGCTGTTGTGCTTTATGCATGGTCAAATGTGAACGCATTAGGTGCTCCTGCAATTTCTTTTGGAAGCGGCTTTTTTCTCTCAATGTTAGGACTCATACTCGCATTAGTATCAGGACTTCATAGCTTTATCCCGGTGAAAGACGAAACTGAATAATTAACTACATCCATGACAAGAACAGTGCTTTGCATATAACGAAGTAGTAAGATTGATTTTCCTCCTTCGTTAATAGCACCGTCAGTGCCTACCACATGCAAACACCCATATCCGTGATACATACAACTGTTAACCACTAGCAACTGACAAGTGGTTAACAGTGATTTCCGCTGAAGCATAATCTAGCAGAAGCATAGTGCTTCTTCACATCTAAGGGGACACGTCTAGTGTAGTGGTAAACCCCATCTCTGTTGGACACATAACGAACATCAGAATTGTACATCAATCTGTACATCACCATACCTTGCGGACATTGCACAATGCCTACAATTCAATGTGTTAACACATAATATGATGAGATTTATGGAGCGGGTGATGAGGGGTTCGAAGCCTACACACAGCACCATTTCAAGACTGTTTCCAGTAATATCAATATGTTAGCATGTTCTGCATATTGGTCAACTATCAAAACCTTACCTGCAACCTTGCCTGAACCAAGTTCCGAGATTCAAGAGCCAAGTTTCGGGAAGCTTAACACTTGAATATTGCTCCCAGAGCCAAGATGCGAGGGTCTTGAAGCTTGGCTCGGGGTTACTGGGACTTTTTGGGGAGGATAGACAGTATCTATTAAGGGGCACCCCACCAGAAAAAGTGGGTTTGAGATACTTCATGAACTGAATTTACTTTGACGTAAAATATAAGTTTATGGATTTATTTAAGGTTACTAGCTAATCATTTTCTAGCTGAACTTCGCACCTTGTTATTAGCATGGTAGTAAAAAAATTACTTTATAAAATCACAAGCTGGAATGTGTATTTAAATCAAACATAAATTATTGCTCTAATCATTAAATATATTCGTTGCAGAGTTAAATATACAAATTTCTAAAGGCTTTGCCTTGCCTTTAAGTTTGACTGTTTTGACTAAATCAGGCTTGAGTCCAAGTTTGGAATCTTTCATTAACTCTTCAGAGATAATTAATTGTGATTTTTCTGCTTTAGTAAGCTGCTCCAAGCGGCTGGCAATATTGACACAATCACCGATGGCAGTCTCACTAATATCTTTGCCATGACCAATTTGACCAACTACCGACAGACCTGAATGTATGCCAATGCCAAAGCGCATCTCAAAACCAAAATCCTCCTCACATTCTTTGCTAAGAATAGCCATATGTTTGGCAATTTGTTGAGATGCTTTAAGCGCATTGCGGGCATTTCCTTGCTGATCATCCTGATCAACAAACAGCGCCATAACCCCATCACCAATAATTTTATCTATCCGGCCATTAAATGTGGCAATCGCTTTACTTGCAATTTCAATATACTGGTTTAGTAAATACACCGTGTCATAAGGCAATAATTTTTCAGAAATTGAAGTAAAACCCCGTAAATCAATAAACATAATAACAGTATGTTCCTCCCTCCCACTCAATCCTACGCGGCTGTCTGAAGTAAGCTTATCAGATGTTGATCGTACTAGTGGTCGGACTTCGATGGGGTTTGTGATGTGGAGCTGACAGGCTAGTCTAATAGAATCATCCCAATTCAACTTTTTGGCAATATTTTGTTCAATGCCATTTCGTTCAGGTAGGTGAGTCAGGTCTGACATAACTCGTATCCTGCATGTTGAACAGCGTCCTCTGCCGCCGCACATGGACATGTGTGAGATGTTGTTCTGCCGACTCGCATCAAGCACAGATATGCCAGGATCGGCATGCACAATCTTATTACCGGGATAGGTGATACTAATGTCTTTTTTCCTGTTGCGTATGCGGAACAAAACAAAAGCAATGGGGATAAGCAAGGCTAGGCCGAACGGATAATATTTCTGCGCTGTCGTGTTTACTTGGGTGAGGTATGCTGCCATTTCCATTGATAATTGCGCGTTCATCATGACCTGACCGATGACGTTTGGATCGAGCATGACTTTGGCGATGATTTCTTTGCCAGCGCTAGCGAAGCCTAGCAATGATAATATAGGAAATAGCCAAGCAACAATCACCAACATGGGCTTAATGCGTTGATAACTAGCATGAAACCGCAGCATATTATTGACGCCTATGACACCGTGACCCCACGCCAGTATCAGCAAGAAGGATAGTGTTGCAACCGACACCGGGTCAAACACCCAAGTGGCAAGCGTCGTTAATTCATAACTGTCTTTAACGCCAAGAAATCGGGTTGAATAGCCGCCAACAAAGGCATGCCCTATGAGAATCCAGGGGATGAGTAAACCTGTCCCAATCTGAACCCAATCGATAAACTTGATGCGGTAAGAATATTTTGTGATGGTACTTAAAACACCAAGACCAGCATGTATAAATAGAGAGGCATAAAGAATGATAGCAACAAAAGTAAGGTGCCAAAACCAACGCACATTATCTAGCATGGTATCGGCAGCAGATAAACTTACCAGTCCAACAATATGATTGCTCATATGGACAACAACATAAGCAAATATTACTATTCCGGTAATGCCTCTTAATCTAGAAATTGCAGTCCTATAAGCATTCATCCTCACATCTTTCCATAAAAATTTATTTTTATGATTTATTTTTAGTCTGTTGCAACTGCCGCAAACGATCAGACAGCACAGCCATAACGCCACGCACAATGACATCTGTTTGGTCTAATTTTTGGTCAAAATCTCTACGTGAGACATGTATCAACTCAACATCTGTATGAGCACGCGCTGTTGCCATTCTCAACTGGTCGTCAATTACGCCCATCTCTCCAAAAATATCTGTCTTATCAAGCGTAATATTAGGTTTATTTGCAGTGTCATTTCCAGGAAAATATAAACCAACATTGCCATCAGCAACAATGTATAAGCCTTCAGCTTCATCTCCGCTTTTAAAGATGACTTGACCACGATTAAAAGCAATTTTTTGCACTATCCAGTCCCCAAAAATATTTTTATGTTATCGTTTGTATTATTTAGTGTACTTTAAATTAACACAAGCTAAATTAATAATATTACCATTTTAGAATGAAATGATATGATTAATGCCAGTTCTTAGAAAATTTGTTACGATTGTTGCTGTTGACTGTGTTGGTTTTAGCAAGCATATGCTTAATAATGAAGAAACAACACTCTCTAGTCTTAATGCTTGTCGTGAAATCATAGATACATTTATCTTTAAACATGGAGGTAGGATATTCCATACTGCTGGCGACTCTGTATTAGCCGAGTTTCCAAGCACGGTTGAGGCAGTCAACTGTGCCATTAACTTTCAAGATGCAATTTTTGAAAGAAATTTAAGTATCATTGATGAAAATGAAGGAAAAAAACTAATATTTCGGGTTGGTATTCATTGTGATGATGTCATTGTAGAAAAAGATAATATTTATGGAAATGGGGTCAATATCGCAGCCCGATTAGAGGCCCAATGCGTGCCAGGACAGATTTTGGTATCACGCATTGTTAATGAAAATGTGAAAACACAGATTGAAGCTATAACCCACGCTGCTGGAACCAAAAAGCTTAAGAATATATCAAGCGACTTTGAAGTCTTTGCAATAAAGACGTCAAACACAGATCATAATGAGAACAACCAATCAGAAGAAATTCCTGATGATGTAGATAAATTAAAAAAACCTAATCTTTGCATCTTACCATTCAAGAATATGAATATGAATGATGATAGTTCTTTTCTTGTTGATGGTATTTTTGAAGATATCATTACCGAACTTTCGATGGTCAGGCAATTGTCAATTGTGTCACGCCAATCGAGCATAAACTTTGTTAATAGTGATATCAAAAGAGAAGATTTCATTAACCAGTTTAATATTAATTTTCTCGCTGAGGGAACGGTGCGCACCGCAGGCAATAAGGTTAGGATCACGATTTCGTTGATCGAAACGGAAACCGAAGATATCAAATGGAGCCAAAAATTTGATCGTAGCCTGGATGATATTTTTGATGTTCAGGATGAGATTGTCAGGAGCGTTGTGAGAATGGTCTTGGGTGAGATTGAGCTTGTAAGTTTGCAGCGAGCCAAGCGTAAGCCAACTGAGAATATGAGCTCATACGAGTATCTGCTCAAAGGCAAAGAAATGCATCACCAGTTTAGCAAGGATGCCAATGCCGAAGCGCTTGAAATGTTTGATAGGGCTATTGAATCTGACCCCAATAACGCCCAAGCTTATGCTTGGAAAGCCTGTACGCTTGGCCAAGCTTTTGCTCGCAACTATATCAATGATACATTTGAAGAGCTGTCGCCGGTCTGGGACAATTTAATCTCAACTGCTATAAAAATTGACCCCAATGATTTTGAATGTCATCGGTTACTTTCAGCTGTTTATTCAGGTACAAAAAAATATAATTTATCTTTAGAACATGGAAAAAAAGCCTATGATATGGTGCCTAATGATCCCCGTATTCTTCAGCAATATGGTGAAGCACTATTAAAAACAGGCCAGACAACAGAAGGTTGTTATCTTACCCTCAAAGCGTTGGAATATGATCCCGTACCGCAAGGCCAAATTAACAGTAATAAGCGAAAATCAGATGCGGTATTTGCCTGTTTCATGGATGATAGAATTGATCTAGGACTTGAGCTTGCCGAGCAAATATCTGAACCATCTGTCCGTGATGTGCTTTATTCAACATGCCTTGCTGTCAGCAAAACTGGCAGTGTTGATGAATATCCATGGCTCCAAAAGGTGATTAAAGCAAGCGATCAAAATGCCTTTACTAATATTATTGATGACATGAAGAATATTGATCTTGTGATTTATAACACGCTTCTGCAAGTATATAACGAAACCATCTTGGCAGCTTTTGAATAAAGTTTATATGGTGTTAATAATTCTACAATGATGCCAGTTATTTGCCTACCCAATTCACACGGGGGGGGCAATTGGGAGCAGGGTATAGCGTTAAGACAAAAAGGACTAGATCGTAATGCTCATTTCATCTTTGGCAAAATAGACCCCATCTTGTAACGACGACGCAATTTCATCAAGCATGTTGTCTGTACGATAAGGAGCATGATGTGTGATCATCATAGATTTAATATTAGTTTGATCAAAAAAATTGACGCCCTGATCGATAGAGGAATGTCCCCATCCGACTTTTTCGGTCAACTCATCCTCGGTAAACATGCCATCCCATATCACCAAATCCGAATGATCAGTGAATTTTTCAAGCAAAGGCAGTTGCGCCTCATCATATTCATTATCGCATAGATAACATATTTTCTTACCATCATAAATTATGCTGTACCCGTAACAGCCGCCAGGATGTTGAAGCTCTAGCCAGTCAAGATGAAAGTCTTTTTCAGTTGATTTTTTAACAGTTGATATATTTTTGAACACAAGGTTTGATAAAACTCTAACAATATCAACAGGAAAGTATCCACCCGAAAAATAGGTTTGCAAGGTATGCCGCAAGACATTCCGACTAGCCAGAGCGCTGGTAACAGTGATTTTGTTTTCTTGATTAAAAATGTGAGAATTAAATGGCAAGCCTTGGATATGATCGTGATGCCAATGACTGTAAAAGATTAATTTATCAATTTGTTTATCGGCTAAAGAGATGTTTTTAAAACCACTACCAGTATCAAAAAATATCTGATATTTGCCAAATTTTAATTCAAAACATGATGTATTTCCACCATACTTTACCGTATGTTTTGATGGTGTTGGTATAGACCCTCGGCTACCATGAACAGTAAGTTTCATAAAAATTTCCGGTCATTTGAATTTTAGCAATACTTAATTATAATAAACATATTTTATCGATAAAGAATAACAAAGTGTTTTCTATCGGTCTTCCATATTAGCCAGGACAGCCATCAATCGTTCAGGGATGCCGCTATCTTCAAAAGATTCTTCAACCCCACTGTTAGGTTTTGTTAGAAAGTCAAGTTTCTTACTTGTCCATATTTGAATCTTTGGAGAAATGCTCTTGGCATTTCCAAAAGTGCCAAGAGGCAGCCCAACCATGCCTTCCATGACTTGTTTAGCGGGGTGCATAATGACCTGAACATAACATTTGTGCAGAAATGTGCTGTGTTGATATAGCCACTACAGCCAGTAAACTCATAACTATTGGTCTCACCGCTTGTTTCGATTTCGGTTATGGCATAGAGACATCCAAAGTTCATGCTGCCCGTCATTTTGCGACAATTAGAGCAGTTACATTGAACTACTAGCATAGGTTCAAGTTCAGTTTGGAAAGTAAACTGACCGCAATGGCATCCGCCTTGATGTTTCATCCTAAATCCATACTATTTGCTTTCCTACTATATAATTCATGGCATATTGATGACTTAACATCAACCGCAATCATAAGTATTTTAGGTAATAGGGTTCCAAGCCAGGCTATGTTTGATAGACTGGTTTCGAAGAGATAAAGGTAAATCATTTTCTAATTTATTTTAATAAAGGAATAGTGATGTCCGAGATTGATCAGCTTCAAGAGACAATCAAATCCCTTAATAAAGAAAACTCTAAACTTAAGCTTGAGGCTAATCTTCGTAAATCGCTGTCCTCACAGCTAGAGAAGCAGAAAGAGATTGCCAATGAAGCTAAGGTAGAAGCGCAAAGCAAATCAGGGCAGCTTGAAGACTTGTCACGTCAATTGTTAAAATATCTTTCACCTCAAATCTATGATCAGATCTTTTCTGGAAAGCAAAGCGTTGAAGTGAAAAGCAATCGCAAAAAACTCACCATGTTTTTTTCTGATATTGTGGGTTTTACCGATATATCTGAGCATTTGGAATCCGAAGAACTTACCAACCTTTTAAATTTTTATCTCAATGAGATGTCAAATATAGCTATTGAATTTGGGGGTACCATAGACAAATATGTAGGTGATGCCATCATGATATTTTTTGGTGATCCAGAAACTAAAGGCGTCAGAAATGATGCGCGCCAATGTGTTAATATGGCGATTAGGATGCAAAATCGTATGCGCGAATTAGAAGGTTATTGGGGTACTAATTTTAGCTTAAAGAATGATTTGCAAATCCGTATTGGCATAAATACTGGGTTTTGTACGGTTGGTAATTTTGGTAGTGACGACCGTCTTGATTATACCGTAATTGGTGCCCCGGTTAATCTGGCATCACGTCTGGAAAGTGCAGCCTTATCAGGCTCTATCCTTGTCTCCGAGGATACCTATCTGCTTGTCAAAGATGAGATTGCATTTAATCCTGTAAAAGAGCTGACCCTGAAAGGGATTTCCAAGCCAGTGAGATGTTATGATGTGCTTCTGGATGCTAATGCTCAGGCTCAGAAACATGTTTTTGAAGGTGAGCATTATTCTCTTCAGATCAATCATAACGCTATGAGCGGGGAAGAAATAGCCGCGCTCAAAGAAGTTGTTAATGGGTTAGACATGCCTTAGACGAAGTGATGCTCGTGATCTGCAAGGCTTAAAATATTTTCTATCTCATTATCGTTTTTATATTGATTGGATGTGTTAGATGCCTGTTTTGCTTTAAGATTCTGTGTTGATTATGGATGGAGCTGTAAAGCTTTACAGGCGTGAGAGAAGCCGCAAATGGAAGGCCGCCATGCTCTATAATGCTGATGATCCTGACCGCCTGCTTGGTGGTGGCTGGATCACCGCCGCCCCGCGTAAGGGA
>JABIWM010000183.1 GCA_018701255.1 Alphaproteobacteria bacterium
CGGCAGAACTCATCATTGGCTGTCTTGAAGATTGATTGAATAGTCATTGTATTTGTCCACAAAAAGAGGTTAATGGAGGAGGAATTAATTATCCATATATACCTCTTGGCACCACTTGTTAAGTGACCGAAAAACAATAAAAAATCCTAAATTGACTGGAGTAATCCCTGTTAGCAATCTCGTTATCTTTATATCGATAAAATGATAATAAAATTTCTCTTATTGTTATGCTCAAATATATTTAATTACTTTTGATGTTTTTTACCGCGTCACTCTGCCACGGCTAGGCTTTATCCGGCCGGATTTTGTTCTAGTTAGAAGTCATGAGTAGAAAAAAGAGGTGCTACCACATGATAGCACCCATAACATAGTCGCAATCTTAGGTAATTTAGGGGTCTGTCATCATGACCAGAATAGCTATTATCGGGGCAGGAATGGCTGGCGTTTCGCTGGCTTATACGCTCAAAGATCACGCTGATATTGTTCTAATTGAAAAATCTCGTGGGGTATCCGGACGGATAGCGCATCGACGGGAGGCACAGGTTGGTTTTGATCATGGGGCAGCCTATATGACGATCCGCGACCCGCAATTTGCTGATTTGATGGCACCATATATATCGGCTGGATTATTGCAGAACTGGCCGCAACATCCGGTTAGACTGGCATCTGGCACCGCAACAGAACCCAAATCACCCAGCCCCGATAGTTTCGCGGTTAGTGGCGCGGCAAATGCGCTGGTCAAAGCCATTGCCGCGGATCATCTGGCCGGTATTGATATCCAGCTATCGACCAGAGCAAGGCAAATCACACGTCACGATTCTGATGTAGAAGCAATATGGCGCATTGAGATTGATCAAGGGACTAATGACGGCTCAAAAGCAAACAAAAGCCCGGATATTCTGGCCGACTGGGTGATCAGCACCGCGCCCGCGCCGCAAACCGCGGATGTGATGCCATCATCTGCCAATTTTCATCAGCAAGTATCAGATATATCTATGCAGGGCTGTTTCACGCTTATGCTTGGTTTTGATAGCGCCCTGAATGCCGAATGGGACGCAGCATGGGGCGCGCATGATCAGCCCATTGGCTTTATTGCAGATAACCGGACAAAGCCGGGGCGTGATCATAGCCGTTCTGCTTTAACTATCCATGCCGGTAATCAATGGTCATCTGATCATCTGGCCAGTGATACGGAATGGGTAAAAGATCAAATGATGGCGGCGCTTTATGCCAGAACCGGAATTGATGGCAATGCCGCCACGCATATCGGATTTCACCGCTGGCTTTATGCTAATCCGGCACAGCCCTTGCGTGAATCCTTTGTCATGGACACATCCTTAAGGCTTGCGGCGGCGGGTGACTGGTGTCTGGGCGGTAGGGTTGAAAACGCCTATTTAAGCGGATCAGCGCTTGGGCGGGCTATTCGGGCTTTGATGTGAACGGCTATTCCGCCGGCATCGTTCGGAGCAATATATCACCGCATCCCAGACCTTTTCCCATTTCTTGCGCCAGACAAAATCAAATCCGCACACCGGACAGGTTTTTGTTGGTAAGTCGGTTTTTTTCCGCATGCGAGGCATAATATATTGTTTTCCTCAAAATGGCCGGATTAACCCAGATGATCTGGCCCAAAGCTATATGGCAGTAAATCATCAAGCGTGAAACGTTGCCGTAAACCGTTTGTATCGGCAATCAGAATCGGTGTATCCGGATTGGCAAATTCTCTGATTCGCTGACGGCATCCTCCGCAAGGCGTACAAAGCATGTCGCCTTTTCCGGCCACGGCAATACTGATAATGCGTGTTCCGCCTGCCATGACCATCGCGGCAATGGCGCCTGCTTCTGCGCATGACCCTTGCGGATAGGCCGCGTTTTCAACATTGACACCGGTATGGATATTACCGTTTTCATCACAGATGGCGGCGCCAACCGAAAACTGGCTATATGGCGCATAGGCGTTAGGCATGGCGGCAATGGCGGCGGCAATGGTGTCGGCAATGGTATTGGTGATGGTGGCATCGTCTGTCATGGCTATCTTTCCTTTATATAGGGTTGGCCAATTGATCGTGGCGGCACAGCCCTGCCAATAAATCCGGCTAGCAAAATAACCGTCAACACATATGGTAGAACCAGAATTAAATCTGTTGGCATAGGCCCCAGAAATGGCACCTCAACCCCCTGAAGCCGCGCGGCAATAGCCTCAAGAAAGCCGAACATCAGACATGCCAGCAATGCCGGAACTGGTCGCCAATGCCCGAAAATCATGGCGGCTAGAGCGATATAGCCTTTTCCGGCTGTCATTTCCCGAACAAATCCGGCGCCATGTGCAATAGATAAATACGCGCCAGCAATGCCACATAAAAATCCGGCAATCAAAACCGCCTGATAGCGCATTAAAGTCACGCTAATACCAGCGGTATCTACGGCTTCGGGTTTTTCGCCAACCGCACGCAACCGCAACCCGAACGTTGTCCGGAATAAAACATAGCCAGTTATGAAAACAGATAATAACGCTATCCAGACCAGCAGATTATGGCCTGATATCACCTCAGCGTAAATCGTACCAAACACCGGAATATGTCTGGCAGTTTCAGCAAAGGGCAGGGTGATAGCGCTAAACCGTTGCTCTGACATCAAAAACGGCGTTTGTCCACCCTGAGCAAAAATAGCAATGCCCACGGTGACGGTTAACCCTGATGCCAGAATATTGATCGCAAGTCCGGATATGACCTGATTGCCGCGATGGGTGATACAG
>JABIWM010000184.1 GCA_018701255.1 Alphaproteobacteria bacterium
ACATAATCGGGTCTGATGAGGCAATGCGCGTAAAATCCCGAAACCCCGATGCCGAAAACCGGATCACATCATTCTGTAAGTCCTGTTCCAGATCAAACGCTGTTCCAACAATCGTATAGGCAATCAGATGCGGCAAATGGGACGTAATGGCCAGCACTTTATCATGATAGGCGCTATCCATGCTTTCCACAATTGCGCCGGTTCCGCGCAGAAAACCGATTAATCTGTCGACATCCGCCGCCGGCGCATCATTAGGCGTGACAATCCAGTACCTATCCTTGAACAGGCTTTCAAATCCGGCTTCGGGGCCTGAATATTCTGTTCCGGCAATCGGGTGGGACGGAATAAAAACGGCATGCGGCGGAACATGCGGTGCTATATCATTAATGACAGATACTTTCGTTGATCCGGTATCTGTTATGACTGCACCATCTTTGAGCGCTGATGCTATCTGGGCGGTGACTGTTGCCATAGCCCCCACCGGAACCGCCATAACAACCAGATCAGCCTGTTCAACCGCACGGCTGGCATCTTGTTCGATATGATCACCCAGCCCTAATGTTCTGGCCTTCGCTAAAACATCGGGGTTTTTATCCGTCAGGATAAGTCGTTCGGCCAGACCCGCGCTTTTGATGATCCGCGCCAGTGATGAGCCGATAAGCCCAAGCCCGATAATGGTGACAGTGGAATAATGGCTCACGGATGGATATCCTTCATATGTGCCATATCCTTAAACGCGGCGGCCAGCTGTTCCATCTCGGCATCTGTCCCAATTGACATACGCAGGCAATCCGGTAAGCCATAAGGCACCATTTTACGAAGCAGAATATTCCGTTCGGCCAGATAGGCATGGGCATGGCTTGCCGCATCCGGGCTTGCAAACCGGATCAGAAAGAAATTGGCCTGACTGGGCAGAGGATTAAAACCGGCTTGCCGGATCGAGGCCTGTATCAGCGGCATCCATTTGTTATTATGGGCAATGGATTGCTGATAAAACGCTTTATCAGATATCGCCGCCGCGCCAGCAATTGCCGCCGCCGCATTAACGCTAAACGCCCCACGGATAGTGGCCAGCGTGGCGTAAATCGCATCCGGAAAATATCCCCATCCCAGACGCAAAGCCCCTAGCCCGAAGATTTTTGAAAACGTCCGCAACATAACAACATTATCATGTTTATCCACATATTCCGCGCCATCGGTATAATCCGCATCTGCCCCATCCAGATATTCGGCATAGGCCGAATCCAGAACAATCACCACATGGTCAGGCACTTGTGCAATCAGTTTTTCAATATCACCACGCAGGATCATTGTTCCCGTAGGATTATTCGGATTGGCCAGAAAAATCAACTTGGTGCGCGGCGACAGACATTCCAGAATAGCATCAACCGAAACCGTCAAATCGCTATCCGCAGCAATAACAGGAACACCGCCTGCAACCGTCACCGCTTGCCGGAAAACCAGAAAACCGTATTGCGTAATGATCGCTTCATCCCCGTCATTACAATAGGCCGTGGCCAGCAAACCAATCAGCTCATCCGAGCCATTAGAAGGTAAAATACGCGCCGGATTACAACCGGAATAGGCCGCAATCGCCGCCACCAGATTCTGATCAATCTGTTCCGGATAACGATGCAGCCGTTCACCCATCTGACGCAAAGCCGATACCGCCATAGGTGATGGCCCCAACGCGCCTTCGTTCACAGAAAGCCGGATCGGGTCAGCCGATATGGCTCCTACCGTATCCGGGCGATAAATATCCATATGCGCAAGCGCTGTTTTGGGTGTCACGTTACTCATAAGCGAGTTATGCCAGAAAATTAGGGGATTTGAAAGACCCCGACCACATGTGATGCGGTTTCATCACGGCCGGATATTTCTACACATGCGCCATCTTGCCAGATGACCGTGACATCCTGAGCTGACGGATCAGCCGGATGACGGGCAAAAAGCGCGAGTGGCGCAAAATCAGCATCATTAAAAAATGGGGCAACCGCAACCAGCCATGCGCGATTTTCGCCTTCAAGGGCATCTGACCAGCCCCAGTGCTGTTCGCGCCAGTGTGGCAACAAGGCAATATCCGCATTATCCGATTTCACCGCTTGCAAGGCGGCATCCGCGGACATAGCCACCAGAGGCGTGATCCCGGCACCAAATCGCCATGCCAGTATCGGATGATTGATCATATCCGGATCAGCCAGAATCAAGCGCAGTGGTTTTTGCCGCGCCAGATTAGCGGCCATGATCTGGCGCCAGATGGCTTCTATAAATGATGGCGACAGGCTAGTATCCGATGCCAGCGAGCGAAGGATATCCGCCTCACGTCCGGGTCGGAAAAACGGCGCATCACCTTTGCTAGTTGCCACCCGATCAGCAATCGCCAGCCGTGCTTCTATCATGCGGAGCAAATCCTGATCCAGCTGATCAATTTCCTGCCGGATATCATTCAGCTGGCCATCATTCAGCCGGATATGGTTCTGATTGTCCTCGGTGCTTTTGCTCATCGTTGTCCTGTTAGGCGGTTTATCATTAAAAACCTGATCATATATGACTTCTGCTATCCGAATAGAGTATTTTTTCCATTTCGACAACATCAACCCACGGCAATATATTCATCGCACTAATAAAATATCGCTATTTTCATGACTGTCTAGTCGTTGGTTTGGCCATCGTTGGAACTGCCCGTGGTTTCAGCCGCCATGATTTTCGTAAAACCGGACGGGCAGAAAATACCTGTTTTTCTGCTGTGACCACTAACACCCCGCCATAGGCATGGGGCAGACGTTCAACAACCGGTGCCAGACGTGTATAAATAGCGCTGCTGATTGGCGGCAAAATAAGTGCTGATGACAGACGGTGAATTGAAAATCCATGCAGTGCCAGCACATCACGAAGCTGACGCTGGCTAAAAGGCTGGCCATGGCCAAACGGCGTGTGATCCTGACTGGCCCAGAGCCCCCGACGATACGGCACAACCAGCGTGAACTTACCGAAACCTTTGAGCAATCGCCATGTTTCATCCAGCAATTGATCTGGCCGGTTGGTGGCTTCCAGCCCATGCACCATTAACACATGGTCAAGCGTTGCCGGCAATAATGGCAGGCTGGTTTCATCCACTTCGGCTAGTCGTGATGGCTTCGCTTTTGGCCATGACCGCTTATGATAACCGCTAAGCTGAAGCATGATCTGATGCCCCGGTGAGCGCGAGATCAGGTTCATATATGGCCGCGCATAACCGACCCCTGCGGTAAGCCAGTCGTCTTTGGTCGAAGTTGGCAGAGGCGGCAAAGCCTTTTGCAATTGACGGGATAACAACCGCCGCACCACTTTGCCCATAGGCGAGCGATAAAAATCAAACAATGTGTCCGGTTTGGCTTTGTCCATTTTCTTTTCCGCCAGATAAGGCTAGGATAATCCGACAGACTATATCAGATTTAACAGGATTTACACATGACTGATGCCAATTCCCATCCGGCGGAGCTGATCCGGCTTCCTGCTCTTGATGACAACTATATCTGGCTGTTGCGCAATCCCGACACAAACGCGGTTGCTGTGATTGATCCGGGCGAAGCCGCACCGGTGCAGAAATGGCTTGATGAAAATGATGCCAGCCTGACCGAAGTGGTCAATACCCATCATCATGGCGATCATATCAATGGCAATGCCGCGTTGATGGATCAATTTGGTATTGAGCTTACCGGCCCCGCAAGTGAAACCGCCCGCATCGCCAATATGTCACATATGGTGGCGGATGGTGATACCATCACCATTGCCGGATATACCGCCCATGTGATGGAAACCCCCGGCCACACGACCGGCCATGTGGTATTTTATCTGCCCGACTGTTTTGGTGATCATGGTCTGTTGCTAGCCGGAGATACGCTGTTTTCCATGGGTTGTGGCCGCGTGTTTGAGGGAAGCATGCAGGATATGTGGACATCACTAGCCAGATTGCGTGATTTGCCAGATGCTACGCTGGTCTGTTGCGGTCATGAATATACCGCCAGCAATGCCCGATATGTGGCGCATCTGGGCTGGAACCCGCCAGCATTGGCATCGCATTTAGCAGAAATTGCCGCCGCTACCAGCAAGGCTGAGCCGACCGTGCCGTTCCAGCTAGGTCGGGAAAAAGCAACCAATCCATTTCTGAATGCTGATGATCCGGCATTGGCGGATGCATTGGCACAAGCATCAACCGATCCGGTTGCTGTTTTCACCGCGCTCCGGCAAGGCAAGGATTCCTTTTAAAACATATCCCGTTAAGCGGTATCACCAGCGGAAATGCGGTAAGATACGGATTTGCAATCCGGATAAACATCCGGCTTTGATGTTGTCACCGTTACCCCGACCACATGACGCATGGCCATAATATGATCAAGAATCCGGCGTGCCAGCGTTTCCTGCAAATCATGATGGCGATCTGTTGCAATGGCAATCACGCCTTCTCTGATCAGGTCATAATCCAGTGTGTCAGCAACATTATCTGATGATGGTTCTTCTGCCGGATCAAGCGATACGTCCAGATCAACCAGCACCCGTTGTTTGGTTTCACGCTCAAAATCATGCAAACCAATAGAACATTGTACCGCGACTTCAGACAAGATGACCGATCTGCGATTAATGCCGGATGAAGAATGTAATGCAGAGTTTTGTTTGTTATTTGCTGTCATTTTATATCCTATTTATCCTCACTTATTAAGGAACGCTACGTCACGGTTAGGCGGCCGCAAATGCAACCCCCCATCAACGACAATGGTATGACCTGTCATGGATGGCGTGTCCAGTATCATTTTTGCGATCCGGATAATATCATCACATGTAGCACCGGTTCCAAGCGGATTAAACGCATGGGCAATGCTATATTCCTGTTCTGTCTGATCACCTGATCGTAAGGTAATACCCGGGGCAATTGCATTAACACGAAGCCACGGGGCATAGGCCTGTGCCGCCATCTTGGTCAGCCCATCCAGTGCCATTTTTGATACGGTATAAGTATAATAATCGGGATTAAGCCCCACCAGTTTAGCATCGGTAATATTAATAACCGTGGCGGTTTTCTGGCGGGCAAGCATAGCGGCGGCCAGATCACGCATAATAATAGCCGGTGCAATCGCATTCACCGCCATATGTTTATGAAAACCGGATGCTGAAAAATCACCACTATCATCATAGGAAAATACAGACGCATTATTAATAACACCGGCCAGATGTTCATCTTTGAGGCAAACACCGATCAGCTTTTCGCAAGCCTGCTCATCAGCCAGATCAGCTTGATGTAAGGTGACTTTCCTGCGCATACCGGCAATCATCTCGGCTAGCGCGATAGCATCCTTATCGCTATCGCGGTAATGCAGATGAATATCCCATCCCCCAGCGGCCATAGCAATGGCCAGCGCTTTACCAACACGTTTGGCCGCACCGGTGATCAGCACACTGCGTTGACCGGATGGATGTTCCCCTGATGGATGTTGCCCCGATGGATATTGGTTTACATGTGTATTCGTCAAAGCATCTGCTTTCTGTTATATGGTATCAACAACAAAATCTGGCGTGATGCCGGTTCTGGCCATCGCTGTATCAGCACCGCCATCACGGAATAATCCATGACCGGTAATCAGAACTGTCGTCAAGCCGGCCGCCGCGCCACCCAGAATATCCGTGTGCAAGGTATCACCAACCATGGCAATGCGCTTACGATTCCAATTATGGCTATCGGTGATATGTTCAAGCCGCATCATGGATAGATCAAAATGCGTTTGATGCGGTTTTCCAAACCACCGGATATCCGTTGCACCAGCGGTGATCAATTGCCATGCAAAATACCCCGGCTCAAAGCTGAACCGGTCAGGATGCGGCGCGGCAACATCCGGATTTGCAATCAGAACAGGGCATCCGCGCATCGCGGCCTCGGTCAGGCGGGCTTGCCATGCTTCATTCCACATGGTCGCCCCCATCACAGCGATAGCGTCACAATCCGCCCAGCCATCAGCATTCTTATCATCCAGACGGATCAATGTGACATCATCCACGGCCAGATCAGCCGCCATATGATCAACCACACCAATGCGCCGCCAATCCGCTGGCCGGTCATGTGTCAACCAATGGGTGACAGCGGCACGGCTAGACACGACTTGCGGCGGCAGAACAGGCAAGCCCATATCGGCATATTTCTGGCCAATCATCTGCTCATTCTGTGTTGCGCCATTAGTCACCACCAGAACCGGTTTATTCTGATCAGCCGCCATAGACAGCAATTCTATGGCACCGGGGATAATATCCCTGCCAATATTCAGCACCCCGAACCCGTCCAGCATCAGGGCATCAAAATGATCAAGCAGATCACGCATTCTTGCCGCTTTATTGCCAAATCCGGGGGTATGTGCAGGCATGATAGGGCGTAAATCTTCATAAACATGGAGGATTTTATCAATATCCAGCGAAGATTGGCCAGAAGTGTTATTCATATTCAGGCTTTCATGATGTATAGGTAATAACCGTGTAATATGCACAGCATACATATTAATTGTCATATTGAGTACTTAAAAGGAATTTTAAATGGCCAGTAAAAATCATCAGCCTGATCATCCGTCACCTGTTATTCTGATTACAGGCAGTTCATCTGGCATAGGGCTTGATACCGCCAGATATTTTTCCAAAAAAGGCTGGCATGTTATTGCCACCTGCCGCAAAGCCGCTGACGTGAAACGCATGCAGAAAGAAGGCTTAAGCAGTTTCCGGCTGGATTACGAAGATCAGGCCAGTCTGGATGCCGTCGTGCCAACATTGCAAAAACTAACCGGCGGCCGCATTGATGTTCTGTTCAATAATGGGGCATATGCGGTTCCCTGTCTGACCGAAGATTTACCAACACCGGCGCTAAGACAGATTTTTGAAGCAAATTTTTTCGGCTGGCATGATCTGACCAGACAGATTCTGCCGCTGATGTTTGCCGCTGGCAAAGGCCGGATTATCCATAACTCATCCGTATTGGGATTTGCCGCCATGCGTGCCAGAGGCGCGTATAACGCGACAAAATTTGCGCTGGAAGGGCTGACAGATACCATGCGGCAGGAAATTGCCGGCACCAATGTTGATCTGATTCTGGTGCAACCGGGCCCCATTCGGACACGCATTCGGGAAAATGCCCATATCCAGTTCAAAAAATGGATATCATGGAAAGAATCCCGCAATCCGGATTTTTATACCAAAGGCCTGATCCCGCGATTAAGCGCTGAAAACCCGGAAAAAGATTTGTTTGAGCTTATGCCGGATGCAGTGACCCGCGCCGTCTGGCACGCGGCAACCGCGCGCCGTCCGAAATTGCGTTATCGCATCACATGGGCAACAAAAATCATGGCTGTTGCCAAACGGATTCTCAGCACACGGATGATGGACAGATTCGCCAGCCGTTTCTAGTTTTTATAATCTGACTTTTCATCATCCAGAATGGCTTTAAGCTCATTAAAATGACTATCGGATAGCCCCGGATAGCCTTCTAGCTCATCTGCTGTTTTGCGGGCAATATCGTCTGATAGCACGCGCAATGGCTGACCGGTTTGCAGCGCCTTGATATAGGTTTCTGCCGACCGTTCAAAATAATAGAGCCGGTTAAACGCATCTGCCACGCTATCGCCCATCACCAAGACCCCGTGATTACCCATGATCAGGACTTTTTTCTTGGGGTCGCTCAGCATGGACGCGCATCGTTCGCCTTCTTCTTCAAACGCCAGACCGCCGTAATTATCATCAATGATGTACCGGTCAAAAAATGTTGCCGTGTTCTGATCAATCGGCAGCAAGGTGCTGTCAGCCAGTGATGCCAGTACCGTGGCATAAACAGAATGAACATGCAGAACGCATCGGGCATGTTTGCAATGCCGGTGAATAGAACCGTGCAGCCCCCATGCCGTAGGATCAGGCGCATCAGGATCATCCGCCGCCGGTGGATTATTGCTATCTAGCAATATCATATCGCTGGCTTTAATACGGGCAAAATGCCGTTGATTCGGGTTCATCAGAAACCGGGTGCCATCATCATTGACGGCCAGAGAAAAATGATTAGCCACCCCTTCGTGCCAGTTCAGCTTAACTGCCCAGCGAAAGGCCGCCGCCAGATCAACGCGATCTTCGTAAAACTCAATATTTGCGCGATTGGCTTTTAGCTCAGCTATGGCCATGTTTTCCTCCTGTTTTGGTTCTCACATCTATATTATAAAGTGATGATGTTGCATCTCTTATAACCATGTTTCCCTATTCTTCGGAAAATGACAATAGGTATCATCTGACCACCATTGAAATTTTTATGTCGTATTAAGAAAAATAACTTGGAAAACTATTCTGTCTTATTAGTATAAGCTTATTAATTTCTTGAGTGTTCATCATGCGATATTCTATATGGTCTGTTCTAAAACAAGGGTTACGTTCAAATCGTGACTGGAAACCGGCATGGCGCGACCCAGAACCGAAAGCGTCTTATGATGCTATTATTGTCGGTGGTGGTGGTCATGGACTGGCCACGGCATATTATCTGGCATCCGAACATGGCATGACAAATATCGCCGTTATCGAAAAAGGCTGGATTGGCGGCGGTAATGTTGGCCGGAACACAACGATTATCCGTTCAAATTATTTGCTTCCCGGTAACGAAGCGTTCTATGAATTATCGCTCAAATTATGGGAAGGGCTGGAACAGAGCATCAATTACAATGCCATGGTGTCCCAGCGCGGTATTATCAATCTGTTTCATTCTGATGCGCAACGTGATGCGGCGGTCAGACGCGGCAACAGCATGCTCATGCATGGTGCAGATGCGACTTTGCTAGATGAACATGATCTGCGCCAGATATGTCCGTTTCTGGATTTTGAAAATGCCCGTTTCCCGATTAAGGGCGGATTGATGCAAAAACGTGGCGGCAGTGTCCGTCATGATGCCGTGGCATGGGGATATGCCCGCGCCGCTGATTTGCTTGGCGTTGACATCATCCAGAATTGCGAAGTAACCGGTTTCATCATGGAATCAGGTAAATGTGTCGGGGTTGATACCTCTCGCGGCAAGATCAGAGCCAAAAAGACAGGCGTTGCTGTTGCTGGTTCAACTAGCCGTGTTATGGGCAAGGCTGGCATGCGGCTACCTATCGAAAGCCATGTTTTACAGGCCTTTGTATCCGAAGGCTTGAAGCCTATCATTCCGGGTGTTGTGACTTACGGCGCCGGACATTTCTACATCAGCCAGTCCGATAAGGGCGGATTAGTATTTGGCGGTGATATTGATGGCTATAACAGCTATGCCCAGCGCGGCAATCTGCCTGTGGTCGAAGACGTGTGCGAGGGCGGGATGGCATTAATGCCGATGATTGGCAAAGCCAGATTATTACGCATGTGGGGCGGCATCATGGATATGTCCATGGATGGCTCACCCTTTATTGATAAAACCGATATCCCCGGGCTGTATCTGAATGCTGGCTGGTGCTATGGCGGGTTTAAGGCAACGCCGGGGTCGGGATGGTGCTTTGCCCATCTCTTGGCAACAGATCAATCACATGACGTGGCCAAAGCATATCGCATTGACCGATTCCAGAGCGGTGCCGCGCTGGATGAAAAAGGGTCTGGCGCACAGCCAAACCTGCATTAGGGAGAATAGCATGATTATTCAACATCCACTGCTTGGCGCCCGTGATGCGGCAGAGTTCACCTATCTGGGTGATGCGTCCATGTTGATGCGGCCTGATCCGGCTAGCGCGTCACATCCCGATAAGCTCATGACCGCGTTTCATGATTATGTGCATCTGCGTGATAATCCAGCTGGTATTCACAAAGAATTATGGTTCCATGAACAGGGCGACCGATCATGGCTGGTAGTAACAAGAAACGTATCTACCCATGAAATTATTTCTGTTGAGTTGGCTAGTGATGTCAAAAAGGCATCGAAGAGGAAAAGCAAATGAGCCGTTCGATGCGTATCAAAGGCGGATTAATTGACCGGTCTGCCCCGCTGAACTTTAGCTTTAATGGCCATGATTATCATGGATATGCCGGTGACACCGTTGCATCTGCATTGCTGGCTAATGATGTTCATCTGGTGGCCAGATCATTTAAATATCACCGGCCACGCGGGATTTTAACGTCCGGTGCCGAAGAACCCAACGCGTTAATGACCATTGGTGCCGGTGATGATGCCGATCCCAACACGCGTGCCACCATAGCCGAGCTTTATGACAACATGATTGTCAAAAGCCAGAATCACGTCGGCTCTCTTAACTTTGATCTGATGGCCATTAACGACTGGCTATCACCATTTCTGAGCGCTGGATTCTATTATAAAACATTCATGTGGCCAGCCGCGTTCTGGGAAAAATTTTATGAACCCGTGATCCGCCGTGCCGCTGGACTGGGCGCATTATCCGGCAACGAAGACCCAAGCCTTTATGACAAAGGCTATCGCCATGCTGATCTGCTGGTCATTGGCGGCGGTGTGTCCGGATTAATGTCGGCCTTACTGGCTGGCCGTGCCGGATTGCGTGTAATTCTAGCGGATGAAGATTTCCGTTTTGGCGGCAATGCTCTTGCGATGAACGGCGATATTGACAGCAAATCATATGCTGACTGGATCAACGACACGCTGGATGAACTAGCCCATTTTCCGCATGTGACATTAATGCCGCGAAGTACAGTATTCGGCGTGTTTGATCACGGAACTTATGGCGTGCTTGAAAATCTGTCTGATCATCTGCCGAAACAGGATAAACCCCCATATCGGCAGATCATGTGGAAAATCATGGCCAAACGCGCTATTCTGGCATCAGGCGCGCTGGAACGTCCGGTTGCTTTTGCTGATAATGACCGACCCGGCATCATGCTGTCCGGTGCTGTGCGCGAATATGCCAATCGCTATGCGGTGGCGACCGGCAATAATGTTGCTATCATGACCAATAACGATAGCGGCATTGATACGGCTATTGATCTGTTACAGGCTGGCGTTAATGTTACCGCCCTAATCGACAGCAGAGCGTCTGCGGAAAGCCATCAGAATCTGCCCAAGGATATCCGGCTTATTGCCGGTGATACAATTGCCCGCACATCTGGCCGCAAACGTATTCGGTCGGTGACGCTGGAAAGTGGGGCAAAAATATCTGCGGATTGTCTGGCGGTGTCTGGCGGTTGGTCACCGGCATTACATCTGACATGCCATCATCGCGGCCGTCCGGTCTGGAATGATGACATTGTCGGGTTTGTTCCCGGTGGGGATTTGCCACCCGGATTATTGCTGGCCGGTTCTGTTACCGGTGCCATGTCTACCAAAGCCTGTCTTGATCAGGCCGTTACCGCCGTTAACACCGCGCTTAAGGATTTGGGCAAAAAAACCATATCCAAGCCAAAGATTTCTGCCGAAGATAAAGCCTATCATATCTCACCCTTATGGCAGATGGGGAGCAATCCCAAAGCACGGAAATTTGTTGATTTGCAGAATGACGTGTCCAGTAAAGATATCAAGCTCGCCCATCAGGAAGGCTATCGTTCTGTTGAACATCTGAAACGCTATACCACTATGGGCATGGCAACGGATCAGGGCAAAACATCAAACGTGCTGGGGCTGGCTATCATGGCGGAACAATCCGGCCGTAGCATTGCCGATACCGGTACAACTATTTTCCGCCCGCCATATACCCCTGTTCCTATTGGTGCTTTTGCTGGCAGAAGCCGTGGCAAAGCGTTTCGTCCAATACGGCTAGCCCCCTCGCATCAATGGGCGAAAGAACATAACGCCGATTTTGTCGAAGCAGGCGCATGGCTGCGGGCGCAATGGTTCACCCGCAAAGGTGAAACCCATTGGCGGCAATCCGTTGATCGTGAGGTATTGGCCACACGTTCAGCGGTCGGGATATGTGATGTATCCACCCTTGGTAAAATTGATATTCAGGGGCGTGATGCCAACGCTTTTGTTAATCTGGTCTATGCCAATGGCTTTGCCAAATTACCTGTTGGGAAAACCCGCTACGGATTGATGTTGCGCGAAGACGGATTTGTGATGGATGATGGCACAACCGCCAGACTTGGTGACAATCATTATGTCATGACAACAACAACCGCTAATGCCGTGCTTGTCTATCGGCATCTGGAATTTTGCCGTCAGGGGATATGGCCTGATCTGGACGTTCAGCTGATTTCCACCACAGAACAATATGCGCAATATGCGATAGCAGGCCCTGAGGCGCGGCAATTGCTGAATAAGATTGTGGATAATGGCGTTGATATCAGTGACGCGGCGTTTCCGTTCATGGCATGTGGTGAGATTTCGATCTGTAATGGCATAAAGGCAAGGCTGTTCCGGATTTCGTTTTCTGGTGAGCTGGCGTATGAGCTGGCCGTGCCAGCCCGTTATGGTGATGCGCTGATCCGTCTGCTGATGGATATTGGCCAGCCATTGGGCATCACGCCTTATGGCACAGAAGCGCTGGGCGTGATGCGCATTGAAAAAGGCCATCCTGCTGGCAACGAGCTAAACGGCCAGACTTCAGCCCATCATCTGGGCATGGGCAGAATGCTAAATCCTAATAAGGATTTCATCGGCAAGGTTATGGCCATGCGGCCAGAATTAACCCGCGATGATGGCGTGCGTCTGGTTGGATTAAAACCTGTTGACCCCAATCACGCGATTAGCGCAGGCGCGCATATTGTGGCCATTGGTGCGGCAACAACCAGCGCCAATGATCAAGGCTGGGTAAGTTCAGTTGCATGGTCGCCCATGATGCAAACCTCAATCGCGCTTGGATTTGTAACTAGCGGCAACACCCGATACGGCGAGGTCGTTCGCGCCGCCGATCCATTACGCGGCAACGATGTCGAGGTTGAAATTGTAAGCCCGCATTTCTTTGATCCAGAAGGGAGACGGCTTCATGGCTAGTCAATTAACCCCAACATCCCCCCTGTCGGGTTTTGCATTAAAAGCTCCACAAGCGGAATGCGCGGAACAGACCGGCATGGCTATTATTTCGGTAAGCATGGCCAAAAGCGGTGCTAAAAAACTGGCCAGTGCCATGAAAGGCGAATATGGCGTAGCGCTTCCCTTGCCCGGCCAGTATGTTGCCATCAAGGACGGCATGATTGTTTCCTCAGCGCGGGATCAGTTTTTTGTCTGCCAGAAAACACATCCGGATAAATTGCTGAAAACGCTGTTAGCTTGCTGTTCTGGTGCGGCCACCATGACAGATCAAAGTGATGCATGGGCGCAAATCATGCTGTCAGGGGCGGCATGTACCGCAATCATGGAACGGTTATGTCATATTGATACAACCTCTGCCGCTTTTCCGGTTGGATCAGCCGCCAGAACATCCATTGAGCATATGGGGGCTATCATTGCCAGAATCAAACCCGCCGCCAAGCAGACCGATGCGTTTATGATATTAACGCCGCGATCTTCTGCTAACGATATGGCACATGCGCTGGCACATACTCCGCCCTTTTTCAGCATTTAGACCATATGCTGGCCGGTTCAGCTTTGATCAGGCAAAACAGATTCTATGGCTTGCCGCATTTTTGAAGAATCCGGTGACGTGGTAGACGCATACCAGCTATCCAGCTCACCATCAGGGCTGATCAGATATTTATGGAAATTCCAGCGCGGCTTACCCATGATGCCAGCCTTGCCAGACACCCATTGATAAAACGGATGTGCGTTTTTACCTTTAACAACCTGTTTGCTGGTCATGGGGAAACTGATATCAAAATTCACTTCGCAGAAGGATTTGATCTCATCTTCTGCACCCGGCTCCTGCCCGCCAAAATCATTGCTCGGAACGCCTAATACGACTAGCCCCTTATCCTGATATTCGCGCCATATGGTTTCCAGCCCGCTATATTGTCTGGTAAATCCACAGCGTGATGCCGTGTTGACTACCAGCACGGCCTTGCCTTTAAAATCTGATAAATTAATTTTGCCGCCATCAATGGCATCAAAGCTGAACTCATGTGCTGTCATTGGCAAACCATTTCCTGTTTCTGATAAAGCCGGCGTTGCTATTCCGCTGGCACCAGCCATGATCATTGCCGTCGATACTACCTGAACCAATCGCCGCATCCGCCTTGCTCCGTTTTGAGTGTGTAATTTCTAAATAGGGTCAAGGTGATTAGATTCAAGGCGACCAAATTCAAGGCGATTAATTTCATCTAGCCAGCCAAGACCTATCGCCGCGTCATTGAGATTTTCAGAAACCATAACCGCATGTTGCCGGGTAAACGCATCGGCCGGAACCAGATCAGGAATATGGATAACTGGCACGCCTGCCGCATGTGCCGCCATGACCCCCTGATGCGAATCTTCAAAAGCAATGGCATGTTCCGGCGCACATGATATAGCGGTGGCGGCGGCAATATACAGATCAGGTGCCGGTTTTCCGGATAGCACCTGATCACCGCCAATCACCTGTTTCATAAACCCGTATAATCCCGCCCGATCAAGCAAGGTTTCTGCCTTGGCTGTCTGGGTTGATGTCGCCACCGCCATCGGCACACCTGCCGCATCCAGCCATTGGCAAAGCGACCACGCATAGGGTTTTAATGGAACGACATGGCGAAGCTGATCAAGAAACAGATCACGCCAGTCTTTATCAAAGCGCAATATATCAACATGATCAGGCAACAGATCAGCAAAAATAGCCCGTTGTTCTTGCTGATTACGTCCGATCAGCTGGCCATATTGATTTGCTACCTGCCCGGCGTTATGCGCATGGCAGGTATGCTGAAACGTTGCCGCAGATACTTTTTCGGTATCAATCAGCAATCCATCCATATCAAAAATAACCGCTTGCGGAAGCATGAGTTTTCAGACCACATCATAGACAGGATTGCGAAAGACCCCCATGTTAGGCTAGTATTTTTGCTATTGCAATAAAGGGTGCTGATTATGCTTCAAGCTTCTGATATCCGCTATCTGGTGGTGCATTGTTCTGACACCAATGATGACTTAACCGCATCTGACATTCACGCTATGCATCTGGGGTTTGGCTGGGACGGGATAGGCTATCACGCTGTTATTATCAAGGACGGCACCATTGAACAGGGTCGCCCGCATTTCTGGGCAGGCGCGCATGTTTACGGGCATAACGAAGAAAGCCTTGGTGTCTGTCTGATCGGCCGGAATGATTTTACCCAAGAACAGATGACTGCACTGGACGGATTGCTTCGTGACTGGATATCCCGCTATCCGCAAGCGCGCATTTGTGGCCATCGTGATTTTCCCAGCACTCAAAAAACATGCCCTAATTTTGATGTGGCCGCATGGGTGAAAGATCGCGGATTAACCGGATGAAACAGATCACCTCCCCCTCTGCCCCCATGGTTTACGCCGCTGATCTGTCTAGCGGGCTCGAAACCGAAGCGCTGTTTGGTGAGGATATCACCATTTGTGATGATAGCCACGCGGACTGGGTTCACATCCGGCTGGAAACAGATCAGTATCTGGCATGGATACAGCGCCAACATCTGGGCGTGTTGCCAACACCAACGCATCGCATATGCACCATCCGCGCGCTGATTACCCGTGGCCGTGATATTAAAACCCCGACCATGGGATATTTGCCGCTTGCCGCCCGCGTTCATGTGATTGAACAATCGGAACGCGTGGCAAAAATTGCTCTGGGACAAGACCAGACAGGATATATTCCATCAGATCATATCAAGCCACTAGATGATTTTTGTGCTGACTGGGTTGCCACCGCCGAACAATTGATCGGGGTGCCGTATCGGTGGGGTGGCCGCGACAGCATGGGGATGGATTGCTCCGCGCTGGTTCAACTGGCCATGGCTAGCGGCGGTATGGAAAGCCCGCGCAATAGCGGTGATCAGGAAAAAACACTTGGCGAAACATTGCCGCCAGATGCTGATCTGATGCGCGGTGATTTGATATTCTGGCGTGGCCATATCGGTATTATGCAGGATCACCGCCGTTTGATACATGCCAATGCATGGCATCATATGGTTATGAGCGAAAATCTGGATACGGCAATCCAACGCATCAAAGCCAATAATGGCGGTGATGTCACCCGACTAGCTCGACTTTGAATTTGGCTTTAACCCGCATTAGCACGCGCGCCTAATTCACGTCTTAATATGACCAATAAAATCAAGGATGGAATGACCATCACGGCGGTAATCATAAAAAACACGCCCCAATCGCCATCCAGACTATCCACCATCCAGCCAGATGATGATGCCAGAAGCGTTTTGCCAGCAGTCCCGATTGATGCCAGCAAAGCATATTGCGTGGCGGTATAACGGCGATCAACCAAGAGAGATATAAAGGTAACAAACGCAACCGTGGCAAACGCGGCGGCCAGATCATCCAGCATAACCGCCAGCGCAAATAACCATTCTACCTTACCAACCCAATACAATAAGCTGAACATGATATTAGTGCTAGCCATGGCTATTCCAGCAATAAACAGCGCCCTTACCGCCCCCATCCGCATCGCAAACCAGCCGCCAATCAATGTGAAAATAATGGTAACAACCCAGCCAAGGCCTTTGGAATAAATCCCAATCTCAGATTTGCTGAAGCCAATTTCCCGATAAAATACAATCGACATTTTGCCCATAAATGCCTCACCAATTTTGAACAGAAAGACAAAGCCAAGAATAGCCAGCCCAATACGGACACCATTATTGCGGAAAAAAGACGCCAGCGGATCAATGACGGTTTCAATCAGCCATGTGAATAGCCGCGTGATCAACCCGGTCGGCGAAAGCTGTTGATGATTATCATGGGATGCCGTGCTTCGTTGTTGTTCGGGGATCAGCAATAGCCCCAGATTCATCAATGCAATCATGACCAGAACAGATATGAATGTCATCTGCCAGTAATTGGCCACGCCCATTGCCTGAATATAATCAGCAATAAAAAATGTGATCATGCCGCCTAGCTTGAAGCCGCTCCACCAGCCAATGACCGACATAGCCGCCCCTGCCGCCATCACTTGCCGTTCATCCTGACCAGCCTGTTCTATCCGCAACGCATCAATCACAATATCCTGTGATGCCGAAGCAATGGCAATGATCAAACCGAACCCGATAACAAGCACCAGATGTTCTGTTGCGTCTAGCTGTATCCAGAAAAGAAGTGAGACGAAAATACAAATCTGGAACAGGATTATCCATGCTTTGCGATGCCCCAGTTTCCGGCTAAGCCACGGCAAGGATAGCCTGTCAATCAAAGGCGCCCAGAGAAAATTAAACGCATAAACCCCGAAAATTAATCCCGCAAAACCAACAGTTGTCCGGCTTAATCCGTCTTCTTTGAGCCATAAGGTCAGCGCACTGCCGATCAGCACCCAGGGAAAGCCACTCATCATCCCAAGCAGAAAGATTCGTATCATCCGCTTGTCCATATATCCATTAAAGTATGATGCTAACATGTGCTATATCTTATCGTTAAATGGTCTAATCCGTCATATGATCTGATAGTTTTGCCAGATATTCATCCATCTGTTCTTTGCGGCGAACAAGTTTGGCATTGGTGGGTTTCATGGCAACCATCAATCCGTTTTTGATACGCCCTAGTCTTGCCATCACTAGCGTTGACATTGTGTTGAGGCATATTTTCTGTGCGGTTCCAGCTTTTAGCCGGGTTGATCCGGCCAGTGCCTCACCACCAGTTTCCAGCAGAACAGGGTATTCAGCCGCATCAAGCAGTGGCGTTTGCCGGTTATTGGAAATGCCGATAGTCAACGCCCCTTGCTGGCGGGCGGCGGTAAGTACCGAAATCGTAAAAGCGGTAGTGCCGCTAGCGGCCAGACCAATAACCACGTCTTTATCATTTATGCCGGCATTTGTGACCGCTGTCTGTCCTGCATCGGCATGATCTTCGGCGCCTTCTACGGATTGCATCAACGCGCCCATGCCGCCAGCAATCACATAATCCAGCCGTTCTTGCGGCCAGTTGAATGTTGGCGTTAATTCCACCCCGTCCTGCACCCCTATTCGTGCTGACGTTCCGGCACCGGCATAAATAATGCGGCCGCTGGATGATGCGCCTAACCGTTCTGCCATCGCCGCAATAGCGGCATCAAGCGCGGCACTAGCCTGTTTTAACGCCGAAATCGCACCGGCCTGATTATCCAGCATGACGGCAATCGCGTCCGCGTTTTCCAGCTGATCCAGCCATTGTGATCTATCCGGATAATCCTCAGTAGTAAGATACATGCTCATTGTGATATCCTGACAGAATTATACCCATGCAACAAGCCTCAACAAAAAAACGGCGCGCCACATGACAACAACATTAATCCCCGAATTAATTCCTGTTATCGGGCTGATGTCCGGCACCAGTATTGATGCCGTAGACGCGGCGTTGATCATGACTGATGGGCAAAGCTTTACCCGAACCGGCATCACCGCCAGCTTGCCATGGCCGGATCATATTCGGGCTGCCATATTCGCCGTTGTTGATGATCCATCGCGGCTAGAAAATCGGGATGACATTAACGCATTGGAACATGATATTGCCCAGCATCACGCGCTTGCCGTGGCCGCTATTCATGATCAGATGGAATCGCCAGCCGCGTTAATCGGATTTCATGGCCAGACCGTGTTGCATAAACCGGAACAAGGCTATTCGGTGCAATTGGGATCAGGCGAAGCACTGGCACAGATCACCGGATGTCCGGTGATCTATCAATTC
>JABIWM010000031.1 GCA_018701255.1 Alphaproteobacteria bacterium
AACCGCACCCCGACCGAAGCCTATTTTCTGGTTGATCCGCTTGATGGCACGAAAGAGTTTATCAAGCCCGATGATAAAGGCGCCTTTACTGTCAATATCGGATTAATCTATCAAGGCTTGCCTGTCATGGGGTTGGTACTGGCACCGGCCAGACAGCAGCTTTATGCCGGCGTGGTGGGGGCAGGCGCAGGGGCAGGCGCAACATTGCGAACCGCATCAGATGTTTCATCAATTCAGGTGCGGGATGTTCCCGCCACCGGTGCTGTTGCGGTTGCCAGCGCATCACATCGTGATGCCGCTACCGATAACTGGTTGTCCGAACAAGGCATAGATGAAACGGTTTCGGTGGGATCGTCACTGAAATTCGGATTGCTAGCATCAGCTATGGCAGATGTTTATCCGCGTTTTGGCCCAACGATGGAATGGGATACCGCCGCCGGTGATGCCGTGTTGCGGGCGGCTGGCGGTACTGTCCGGCATATTGACGGCAGTGATTTTCGCTATGGCAAACCGCAATGGCGGAACCCCGGCTTTATCGCTATTGGCGGCTGGCAGGGGTAATCAGGACAGCCACCGGATTAACCTTGATGCTAACCTTGATGCGCGTCAATGCTATCAGCCGGAACATCGTCACGGCCAGTTATCGCACCGGTCATGGTGTAGTCGCGTAACACATTAACCACCCGAATACGGTAATCATCAAAGATATCTTTGCGGCCACGGCTTTGGGCTTCTCTATGCTTGGTAACGTTGCGCCAGCGGTCAACCGCCGCTTCGTCCTCAAAATAGGATATCGACAGATATTTTTCCGGATTAGTCAGGCTTTGAAAGCGTTCGACGCTGATAAATCCCTCGGTTGCTTCGGCAAGAGGGCGGATCATGGCGGCTATGTCCAGATATTCATCCATTTTTCCGGCTTTGGGGTAAACTTCAAAAATGATGGCAATCATATCATGTCCTTTTTATTAGTTGTTTTTTATCCTGCAATACGAAGATGGGAATGACTAGCAAAATATCGCTTTTTCTCAGGCCGGTTTCGCGATGGGAAACGGTATCGGTTTTTCGCGTATAATCAAATGGATCAGAAAAGCCCCTAAGCCTGCCGCCAGATTAATATTCCACATCAGATCATAATTGCCGGTCATATCATAAATCTTACCGCCCAGCCATGCGCCCAGAAATGATCCCATCTGGTGCGACAGAAACACAACTCCATAAAGCGTTGCCATATAGCGGGGGCCAAAAAATGTGATAACCAGACCGCTAGTAAGCGGGATTGTCCCCAGCCAGATAAAGCCCATAGCCATACCAAACACAATGGCGCTAGTCGGGGTGATGGGAAACGTGATAAAGCCGAAAATAATGATTGTTCGTGCCAGATAAATACATGCCAGCGGAATTTTCTTTGGCATTTTACCGCCAATCCAGCCAAAAAATATCGCGCCTGCAATATTGAATAATCCGATCATGGAAAGTGACCATGACGCGACCGAGGCCTTTATGCCATTATCCTGCAAGAACACAGGCAGATGCGTGGTAATAAATACCAGATGCAGACCGCAAACAAAAAATCCGGCCACTAGCAGAATATAATCGCGTGACCGGAACGCGTGCAGAACGGTTTTGCCAAGCGTGCTTTCGGCTACCATTGCGGTTGTGCTGTCATCAGCAGATTTAAGCCCATAGCTCACCGCAATGATGGTGCCGCCAATCATGGATAAACTGATCATGGCGACTTGCCAGCCATAACCGAGGATCATCAACTGGGTGATAGGAACCAGCGCAAATTGCCCGAATGATCCGAGTGAGGTAACCAGCCCAATGGCCAGCGTGCGTTTGGCATCGGGAACGACCTTGCTGACCGCGCCTAGTGTTACCGCCATGCCAGCACTACCCAGACCAAGCCCGAATAGTATATTGCCGAAAATCATGCCGCCGGGGGAAACAATACCGGCCATCATCAGCAATCCGGCCAGATAAAATCCGCCACCCAATGCCGCGACTTTCCAGCATCCGATGCGGTCGCTTAATGCCCCGAATAAAGGTGATGAAATGCCCCAGAGAATATTCTGAATGGCTATGGCGAAAGAAAATAACTCTCTACCCGTACCCATTTCAAGGCTGATCGGGGTCAGGAATAACCCCATGGATTGCCGGATGCCTAGCCCTACGGTCACAAGAAATGATGCTGATAATAAAACAACAAGCCACGGGTTTTTCATACGATATCCAATATAACTGATTTGCTTTAACAGATAGTCATCACTAATGTATCTGATATATGCTATATCACATCAATAGCACAGAATAGCGTTAAGGTAAGATAGATGAATATTACGGTAATTGGCACAGGATATGTCGGGCTTGTTTCAGGAACATGTTTTTCTGAATTCGGTTTCAACGTGACTTGCATCGATAAGGACACGGCCAAAATAGACAGCCTTAAGCGCGGCGAGATTCCAATTTATGAACCGGGACTGGATGATCTGGTCAGCCGTAATATGTCTGCTGGCCGGTTGCTGTTTTCAACCACATTAGCCGCATCTGTTGCCAATGCCGATGCTGTATTTATCGCTGTCGGAACACCGGAACGCCGCGGCGACGGGCATGCGGATTTAAGCTATGTTTACGCGGCGGCGGCAGAAATTGCCCCGCATTTACGCGATTATACGGTTGTTGTGACCAAATCCACCGTGCCGGTCGGAACCGGACGTGAGGTTGAACGCATCCTGAAAGAAACCAATCCTGAAGCTGAGCTGGACGTAGCATCAAATCCGGAATTTTTGCGCGAAGGATCAGCGATCACCGATTTCATGCGGCCTGACCGAGTTGTTGTCGGGGCAGAAACAGACCGCGCCAAGGATATGATGAAAGCATTATACCGGCCGCTATTTTTGCGGGAAACGCCCATTCTGTTTACCAATCTGGAAACATCTGAGCTGATCAAATATGCGGCGAATGCGTTTCTGGCGGTGAAGATTTCCTATATTAACCAGATGGCAGATTTATGTGAAAAACTGGGTGCTGATGTCCATGATGTCGCTAAGGGCATGGGGCTGGATAATCGCATTGGCGGCAAGTTCCTGCATCCGGGGCCGGGCTATGGCGGATCATGCTTTCCCAAAGACACCCAGGCCCTAGTGCGGACAGCCGAACAGGTGGGTAGCCATGTGACCATTGTCGAAGACGTGGTGAAATATAACAAAGCGCGTAAACTGGCTATGGCTGACCGGATTATCGCGGCGGCAGGCGGTGATGTTTCTGGCAAACATATTGCGATTATGGGGCTGGCGTTTAAACCAGAAACCGATGACATGCGGGACAGTCCGGCGCTGGATATTATCCCTGTTCTGATTGATCACGGGGCGCATATATATGCTTATGATCCGGCCGCCATGGAACAGGCAAGGCCGTTATTGCCAGATGCTATTAGCTATTGCAATGATGCCATGGCCGCTGTCAAAGGCGCCGATATCACGGTCGTGTTGACCGAATGGAATGAGTTCAGGGCGCTTGCACCAGCACGGCTAGCCGAAGCCATGGCAGGTGATGTGATTGTGGATTTGCGGAATATTTTTGATCCGGCCACCATGCAGGCGCATCAATTAAAACATATTAATATCGGCCGCATGAATATTAAAGGAAGTAACCAGTTGTCATGAGTGATGTGATTAAAACACATATGCAAACATCAGCACAGGTGAAACTGGCCGTAGCAGAAAGCTGTTCGGATGCGGCGATGCAAGCGGCTGAAGCCATTGCCCTTTGTCTGAAACAAGGCGGTAAGCTGTTATTATGCGGAAATGGCGGGTCTGCTGGTGATGCCCAGCACCTAGCGGCAGAGTTTGTAGCCACGCTTGATCATCAACGCCCCCGCGCTGGCCTTGCGGCGCTGGCTTTGACCACCGATACTTCATTTATTACGGCCTATTCCAATGATTTTGGATTTGAAGGGATTTTTGAACGCCAGCTGCAGGCATTGGGACAATCCGGTGATGTGGTTATTGGCATTTCCACTAGCGGTAATTCGGCAAATGTTAATAAAGCCATGGCCTATGCCCGCGCCAATCAGATGATAACGATTGCCATGACAGGGGCAGGCGGCGGCAATCTGGCCAGCCATGCCGATATCATGATCGCTGTTCCCAGCACAAACACCATGCATATTCAGGAAAGCCATATCGCATTAGGCCACGCCATAACGCATATGGTCGAACAATTGATGGCCTAGGATTGTTGCCATTTTTGGGCGGAACATGAAAGCTTGCCTATCTGACAAGGTTGACAAAACTCGGTAAAGTGATTAACTATAAATTGTCGGGTGCTCTTGATGAGCTGGATATGGTTCGCCCAGCCTGACATCACTTACCACCTTGTTGTTTTGCTCTAAGCTGTATCTTATCAAGAACATCTTTATATTGTTTAGAATCTGGCCATATTTTCAAGCCTGCCAATATGGTTTTGTCTTCTGCAAGGCGAGATATGCGAGGAAGGATTTTTTCCAAATACGCATAATCAGGTCTTGTATGTTTGAAGGCATGATAAATGCTATATGCCACAAGATCAGCCAGTTGAACGCCATTTGACAATTGACTGGAAACGAAAAACGGATATTCGGTAATATTCTTAAAATCCATATGATTATTCCCGATGCTTAACAATCTGGCATGCATAAGAGTGATGCGTTTATTCAGGTTTAATCCGGTATCATCCATAATGATTAAGGCATTATGCTTACGATAATTATTCTCCATAAAGCGTTGAATTCGTTCTAATAGCATTTCATAAGCTTTTTGGTGCATATCCTGAGTTGAAGTGCCGGTTCGGAGTTTATCCTTATCAATGACAACGGCTATAACAGCCATTTTTGCATAACTAAGCTGATCATAATATTGCGTTGAAATATGCGTGATATCATCGTCAGTCAGGTGCTTGAAAAAATGATTACTCTGGCGTGCTTTTGGTTTGGTGAGGAGGTTAGCTTTAATTTCTAACTGATCCTGTCGAATATCTGGGTCATAGGTTCTGGCTATATTTGTTTTCATCCCCGTAAGATGCTTATTAAATTTGTGCCATTGATTCTCATACATGCACACCGTCGCCAATACATAAGGCTCATCCCTTTTTTTCACGTCTCTATTACCAGATTCATCTATGTAAAAGAAATACATCTCACGTCTCCTCTACCACGCGATAAAGTACCACATCCTACTATCTGCTAAACAAACTATGAAAAATTAACGGATAACGCGACTGCTATGGCATGTCGTAAATCCGCCTATATGCCGGTTATGATGCCCATTTCCGGCGGTCTTTGATCATGGCTAATGCCGCGTTTCGCCCCGGTAATCCGGACACGCCGCCACCGGGATGTGCGCCTGACCCGCCCAGATAAAGCCCTTTAAACGGCATCCGGTAATTGGCCGCCCCTGCCACTGGACGCATGGCATAAAGTTGATCCGCGTGAAGCGAGCCGTGGAAAATATCGCCGCCAATCATATTCAGCTTGCGTTCAATATCCAGCGGTGAGTTGATTTGTTTATCAATAATGCTGGCACGGAAACCGGGGGCGTGTTTTTCAACCGTATTCAGAACCGTTTCGGCAGCATCGTCGCGGGCATCATCCCAGCTCCGCCCATCGGGTAATTCGCGGCGGAAATGTTGACAGAACAAGCTCATCACATGGTGGCCAGACGGGGCAAGACTGTCGTCAAGAAGGGTGGGAATACACATCTCAATCACCGGTTCACGCGCCCAGCCCAAATCGGTTGCATCCCGCCATGCCTGTTCCACATATGGAATAGAAGACATGATATTCACCGACCCGTTAAGCATAAGCTCAGGCGGGGTTTTGCTGTTTTTAAGCGCGGTAAATTGCGGCAATTCTTTAAGTGCCACATTCATGCGGAAGCTACCGGATTCTGATCGGTAGCCTTTGATCCGGCGGCTAAAATCTTCGGCCAGTTGATCATGTTTGATAATCCGCCCGAAAAGGATTTGCGGATGGCAATTGGCTAGCACTGCCTTGGCTTTGATTTCTTCGCCATTGCTGAGCTTGAGCCCGCGAATACGGTCGCCATCAATAATGGCGCTGTCGACTTCGGCATCGGTGCGGATATCTACGCCGCGTGCCTGTGCGGATTTTGCCATGGCTTGTGTAATCGCGCCCATGCCGCCTTTGGCATGTCCCCATGCGCCATTTTTACCATTGGCCTGGCCAAAATGATGGTGAAGCAGAACATAAGCGGTGCTGGGGTGATAGGGTGAGGCAAAATTGCCAACACTGCCGCTATAAGCCATGGTGCCTTTGAGGATATCCGTTTCAAACCAGCCATTGAGATAATCACCAACAGATTTGGTCATCAGCTCAGCCAGATGCGCTCTTAATTCCAGCGGCATCTTTGACAATATCCGGCCGGATTTCCACATATCTGACATCTGACTGAAAAAGGACTGATTGAGATTATAGGGGGTTGAGCGCATCAGATTGCGCACATCATCGGTAATGGCATCCAGTATCTCATCCAGCCGCCGGTATTGTTCCGCGTCTTTTTTGGAAAACTTGGAAATCTCTTTCACGGCTTCATTTACATCACTAGGCATCCATAATGCGGTGTCACCATCAACGGTAATGGATGATCCTTCGCGGGTGATCACGTCCAGCCCGAACCGGGATAGCTCAAGATCACGGATAACATGCTGATCAAGCAAGCTAACCACATATGAAAACTCGGAATTGCGGTAGCCGGGGCTGAACTCTGTTGTGACGGCCGCCCCACCAATAACATCGCGGCGTTCCAGCATAACGACTTTTAGCCCTTTGGCCGCCAGATATCCTGCGGCTGTAAGCCCATTATGGCCAGCGCCGATAATGGCTACATCATATGTCATGTCATCCCCCTGCAATCCACCTAACACATTTTTAAATCGTACAGGCTAAATGGCA
>JABIWM010000185.1 GCA_018701255.1 Alphaproteobacteria bacterium
GATGTCGTCAAAACAGCAGACTGGATTATTGATATCGGCCCCGAAGGTGGTGATGGCGGCGGTCAGGTGGTGGCTTTGGGAACGCCCGAAGATATTATCAAAAACGAAGCATCAATCACCGGAGCTTATCTGAAGACATTAATGGACAGGCAGGCTGAACGGAAACGGAAAAGCCGGGGGATTAGCGGGTCATGACAAAACCGGTACATATTATTGGCGGCGGTTTAGCCGGAACTGAGGCCGCGTGGCAACTGGCCGAACAGCAAGTGCCGGTTATTCTGCATGAAATGCGCCCCGAACATGGCACAGAAGTTCACAAAACGGAACATCTGGCTGAATTAGTCTGTTCAAACTCTTTTCGGTCTGATGATCATCAGGCTAATGCCGTTGGTGTCCTGCATCAGGAAATGCGGCAATTAAACTCTCTTATCATGCGGATAGCAGATAAACATGCTGTCCCCGCTGGCGGCGCGCTTGCCGTTGATCGTGATGGTTTTGCCATGGCGGTGAGTCAGGTGATGGATAATCACCCAATGATCACCGTCAAACGCGAAGAAGTTCCATCACTTGATATTTTTTCGGATGATACACCGGTTATTGTAGCAACGGGCCCCCTCACCTCAAGCCAGCTCGCGCATTCTATCCGGTCATTAACCGGCGAAGATGATCTTGCATTTTTTGATGCGATAGCACCGATCATTCATCGTGATAGTCTGGATATGAGCAAAGCATGGTTTCAATCCCGATATGATAAAGGCAGTGGCAAGGATTACATTAACTGTCCGTTAGATGAGCAGCAATATGCTGATTTTATTGCGGCGATGCTGGCGGCTGAGAAAATTGTTTTTCACGAATGGGAAGCAAACACGCCTTATTTTGAAGGATGTATGCCTATCGAAGTCATGGCAGAACGTGGTCATGATACCCCCCGCTTTGGCCCCATGAAGCCAGTTGGTCTAACAAACCCGAATAGCGATAAACGCCCACATGCAGTGATACAGCTAAGGCAGGATAATGCCCTTGGCACATTGTTTAATATGGTGGGATTCCAGACGAAAATGAAATATGCCGAACAGGTTCGCGTATTTCGTATGATACCGGGGCTGGAAAACGCCGAATTTGCCCGATTAGGCGGCTTGCACAGAAACACGTTTATCCGTTCTCCTGTCTTACTGGATTCGCAGTTACGGCTAAAATCCCGCCCTAATATTCGTTTTGCAGGCCAGATTACCGGCGTGGAAGGCTATGTTGAATCTGCGGCAACCGGATTAATGGCTGGCCGTATGGCAACCGCTGAGGCAAATGATACTGCATTCACTCAGCCGCCAGCAGAAACGGCACATGGGGCATTGCTTCATCATATTACCGGCGGGGCAGAAAGCGATAGTTTCCAGCCAATGAATATTAATTTCGGATTATTCCCGCCCCCATCAGAAAGCGAATCTGTCGTCATCACAGCCAATGGCAAGCGCCGCAAACTCAAAGGTGTGGATAGAAAAGCGTTTATGGCAAATCGGGCGCTGAATGCTTTAGCCAGCTGGTCTGCCTAATTGGTATGACTGCATCAGATTTAAATCCGTCGCAACATCACAGCCATAGACATTTTTAATGCCAGTAAAGGTTGTTGATCCGGATAATATAACCGTGTCGGGTCTTGCGTAAGCCAGATAATTAGGCGGAACACCATATCTTTGCCAGAATATGCCGGCATAGGCTGTTCGGTATGACCAAGCAGGTTTTGATCCAGTGCATGCAATATCTGGCTGGCCTGATCATGAACAATGCTCAATTGCGGGTTATCTTGTGACCAGATTATAATTTGCTTTGCTATGGTTTTATTCCAGATAGCCAGCGCATCCGATTTGGCCGCGCCACCAGCCAGCAGTGATATCATCTGATCCAGGGCATCCGTGATGGATGCCAGCATATCTGGATGCGATTTTCCTAGCACCAGCAAGCGATCCGCCAGCGGCACGGACTGGCTTTGTTGATTTATGATAGCATCACGCCACCACGCTATCCGGACGGCCGCTATCATCGCTTCGTTAGCATAAGCCGCCCTGCGCGCTTCCATCCATAATAAAAACAAATCTGCATATACCAGACGGCTACGGCGCGGAATAAAGGCGATAGCGAGCGCAAGTGCCGGAAACTCATGACGCAAAGAAGACACGCTGCTTTCAGCCATTATTTGCCTGTTTTCTTACTAGCAGGTACAGCGATCATAGCTACTTTACGGCCTTCGGAAAGCAGTAAATTCCATGTCCGGCATGCCGCCCCAGTTGGCAGAATCTCACCCTTCAGGCCA
>JABIWM010000186.1 GCA_018701255.1 Alphaproteobacteria bacterium
AATGAGCCTTTTCTTCATCCTCTAATTTTAATAGTATCTAACACGCTCGCACTTGGCATTATATCAATTTAGCGGGCGCGATAAATATTTGCTAAGACTAAAACAGACCTATTTTGAGTTCTGATTTGAACAATAATAAACTCATCTCAAATAGCAATGTCAGAATATCAACTTAGTGATGAAGAAACTGCATATACAAATGTTACGTATAATGAAGTGCTTGGCCGAAATATTTTTTTAACAATTGATAGTCTTAAAATTTTAATTATGATTTTACTAAAAAACTTAACCATGCACTTACTACTTAATAAAATAATCCTTAAAAGCCCAATTTAAGGAATATGCATTCCTATATAGTCCCTAATATCTGTCCATTTCATATCAATAAGCTTGTTTAAGCGTCCCAATTTGGCACAAGTAAAAGCTTGATACTGACGATGTAAATGATCCGGCATAGGGATATAGTTAATGCTAGCTTGATATTTTTGAGCAATAGCATTACCAACATCCTGAAAGCTAACAGGGCGTCCAGTCCCAATATTATAGACGCCGCTTATAGTATTTTTGAGCAGGTGGCAATGTACAGTCACCACATCTTCTACACTGACAAAATCGCGCTTGAATTGATCACTATTTTCAAAAAGAGTAATGGCACCATTTTTCTGCGCTTGCTTAATAAATTTAGTATAGGGACTGGCCATATCGTCTTTATGATCTTCGCCTTTATGTCCATAAACATTAAAATAACGAAACCCTGTAATCGCAATATTCTTAGCTGGATGTTTCTTTACATGACGATCAAACAGATATTTGCTGTATGCGTATGGGCTTTGCGGTTGGAAAGGCCCTTCTTCATTGAAATGTTCAAGAGTACCATATACGCTAGCGCTTGATGCATAGTGCAAGTTTACTCCATGTATTTGACATTGTTCATAAAGCCAGATGCTAAAGTCGGTATTTTGAGTCATAATTTGATCAACATCACGATAAGTAGTCGAACTTATAGCTCCTAGATGTATGACTAAATCCCGGTTTTTTACCTCCGGTAAGGCGGTCGCTGGCTGGCTTTCTTTACCCCATTCCCATCCTTCAACATCATGTCCCATATCTAATAGAGTCTGATACAGATTTAAGCCTATAAATCCATTGTGACCTGTAACAAGAATATTCATTTGAAAGCACCATTAAATAACAGCTATATTTGTCTAATCGTAAATAATACATAAATATAAATATCTAAACACGTTTTATAATATCATACTTATTGGATATTGGATTAAGAGCGCTTCATAGTATCTTAAATATAATCATATCAAACCAAATAAAGGTTTAAAACTCATCTTCATGAAGTGTCCTAGTGATAATGAATTACATATCATTAAGATTAATCCTCGGATATAGATAAAATATCCACCTCAGAAGTGGTTTATATTAATTTTTAAGCGGCATTAGGAAGCAATATTAATAACATGGCCTCATCACAACTTTTAGGCAAACAAGCCCTGACTCAGAAACAAAAAATACTCATTCTTCAACCAATGATAGGTATTGGTGATATGATTTGGGTTAAGCCTTGGATAGACGAAGCCATTCGTATTCATGATGTAGTTTTAATGGCAAAGTCATCATCACATTCCCACATCATTATGCAGGAACATGATATCGATTTGCGGATGCTACGTCGCTCTGAACGCGGGTTAAGAGGTCGCCATGATGGTATCATTGGGTTTTTCAGGCTAGTCGCAGAAATGCGACAGATTAATCCTGATGAGATTTGGATTCTTCACCGTAGTTGGCGTTATGCGGCTGCCGCATACCTAGCAGGTATTAAGAGCCGTTGGGGATTTGGGATGGGAAAACAAGAATGGTTCCTTTCACAAAAAGCAACACTACCAAAGCAGAAACGCGGCGCTCACCCGCGGGAAGCCGTATCACGTTTAATGGCTAATCGGGAGATAGTTCCAAGCGATATTCATCCACGCCTGACAGCTACAAATGATCAACTGGCACTGGCAAAGGCTATGCTACCTGACCATAAATCTGTTGTTGTCATGGGAGTAGGATGTACAGGTGAAGACCGGCGCTGGTCACCAGAAAACTTTGCTGTTGTAATACGTTGGATTACTTCACATTTTCCCCATATACATATCGTGCTCTGCGGCAGTCCTAATGAACGTGTTATTGGTGACCGGATTGTTGAAAATCTAGGTCAGACATTGCCGCAAGTTCAGCTCATTTTTGATCAGCCACTTGGTGTTGTTGTCGGCATTCATCAATTGGCTAAACTTTATATTGGCAATGATACCAGTTTAATCAATATTGCTGCTGCCGTTGGGATCAATGCTATACGCATCTATGCTAGCACCCTACCTTTTCTGGAGTCTGATTTCATCACGTCACTCTGGCCTGAAGACCCGGAAAGAATCGGGGTTGAGGGCAGCATTAATGATATATTACCAGATCACGTAATTGCTTTGGCGCGCCCGCATTTAGAGGCAATGAAGTAAGAAATATACCAATGCCGTATCAAAATAATAATAGCAACGGCAAGACCTTTTTAGATATTCTTCTTCCGGAGCCTAATGCCTGCCCGTCTGGTAATATACAGGCTTATTAAAATCGTCAGCATGGCTAGCATGATTGCCGGTGATATGCTTTCGCCCAGAATAAAGAAACCGATCAGCACCGCAACAATGGGGATCAGATAGCCCACATTAGCCATAAACCCTGCACCGGCGCGTTCAATCAGAACATAACGCAAGGAAAAGGCAAAAGCGGTGGATATAATGCCCAGCCATAATATCGCCCCCCAGACAGATAGCGGCCAGTTTTGCGGGGTGGGTGCTTCTAGCCACAATGCCGCCGGCACGCTGACCAGCCCCGCGATAAATAAGCTGCTTGCCGCTAATTGCACCGGCGTTAACAGGCTTTGTCCACGCACCATCAAATTGCCTGCCGCGTAACAGCTAAACGCCAAAACCAGCGCCAATTGCCCCATAAGCGAGTCTGTGCCCAGTTTGTCCAGCCCATCCTGCATCAGAATAACAATGCCGATCAAGCCGATCATCACGCCTGCTAACCTGCCTTTTGTCATGAGCTCATCGCGGGTGATAAAATGGGCGCCAAGAACGGTGATTAACGGCCCTGCTCCGTTCATCAATCCGGCGACCGCGCTATCCACGGTTTGCTCTGCCCAGCTGATCAGAAAAAAGGGCAATAATGTGCCGAACAATCCGATGGCGAGAAGACGCCGGTAAGGCAGTTTTGCATAATCCCATTTCAGCCCGCCAGAAGCCGCAAGGAAGATGAATAAAACCGTAAACCCGATGACCGTTCGTGCCGCAACAAGCGTGAATGGCCCCGTGCTTTCCACCGCCACTTTAATCGCCCCGAAAGCAGACCCCCAAATGACGGACAGCAACAGCAATATGGCAAAATCCATAAGTTTGGGACGGATAAAATCGTGGCTCATAAAAGCGCCTTACATAAGCTAGCGGGCAGGAAATCAACACACCCGTGATGTTGAAACGTAAAAGAACATGATGACAAAATGGCAACAAACCATCGGCAAATCAGCCCATGCTGTTTGAACACCAACATATCATAGGCAATTAATAACGAAGTGATCATATATTATCATATATTACAAGGGCACAAGTGACAGATCACTTACATCACGCACAATACTTCGCCCTATCCCGTTCGTTTTCTCTCGGGGTTATGCAAAAATAAATCAGGGGCTTTGTGCTGGTTTTTTTTGTATGTTTGCGGCTCACATTACTATAGAAAAATACTTCTGGGAATTGATCATTCTTTGCGCAATACTTTTGCTTGCGGGCTATGGGATGGTTGCTTCGCGTTTCGCGGATAGGAGAGGAAGATACGATGAAAACTCACGCACAGGCTGTGGTTATCGGGGGTGGTCTGGTCGGCTGTTCTGTTCTTTATCATCTGGCAAAGCTTGGCTGGACAGATGTCATGCTGATTGAACGCAATGAATTAACGTCCGGTTCCACATGGCATGCGGCGGCGGGCATCCACGGGCTTCACGATAACAACAACGTGACCCGCATTCAGAATTATACCATGAACCTTTATAAAGAGCTGGAAAAGGAAACCGAACAGGGGTGCGGCGTATTCCAACCCGGCTCATTATATCTGGCGCAAACGCCGGAGCGTGAACATCAATTGCGCCTGCAAGAAGCCAAGGCAAGGCTGTTCGGTCTGGAATTCTACGAAATCAGCAAAGAACAAGCCAAAGAGATGCATCCGCTGGCACAGTTCGATGACATCAGATGCATCATGTATGAACCAGCAGGCGGTAACGTTGATCCTTCTGGCGTGACCCATGCCTATGCCGCCGGTGCCCGCGCCATGGGCGCCACGATTGAACGGTTTTGTCCCGTGACTGGCACAGAACAGCAACCCGATGGCACCTGGATCCTGCATACCGAAAAAGGTGACATTCACACAGATTGGGTGGTAAACGCCGCCGGTTTATGGGGGCGTGAGGTTGCGGCTATGGCAGGTTTGACCCTGCCCTTGCAACCAACCGAACATCAATATTTTGTGACTGAAGCTATTCCGGAAGTCAAAGCCGTTGGTCGCCGGCTTCCTTCAATCGCCGACAGGGATGGTGAATATTATTTCCGGCAGGAAGGCGACGGGCTATTGATCGGCGCCTATGAAAAAGACATGAAGTTCTGGGCAGAAAACGGCACCCCGCTGGATTTTGCCCATGATCTGTTCCCTGATGATCTGGATCGCATCATGGAAAACGTGATCCGTGCAACAGAACGCGTTCCGGTGGCCGCCACAGCAGGAGTCAAGCGGGTGATCAACGGCCCCATGATCTGGTCGCCTGATGCAAACGCGCTTTGGGGGCCGGTGCCTGAGCTGAAAAACTATTTCCTTGTTGGCGGCATTATTCCGGGTTTCTCGCAATCCGGTGGGCTGGGTCTGCTGGCGGCACAATGGATGATCAACGGTGAACCGCAATACGACATGTTCGCATGGGATATGGCACGCTTTGGGGACTGGGCCGATAAAGCATTCACGAAAGCCCGTGTGGAAGATGCCTATTCGCATCGCTTCAAAATCCACTTCCCGAATGAGGAACGCTCCGCCGGTCGTCCAGCACGAGTGCGGCCAGCCTATGACATGCAAAAGTCATTAGGATGTGTTCACGGGCTCAATTGCGGATGTGAACATCCGCTCTGGTTTGCTGATACTCCGGGATTTGAGGAAAGCACAGGCTTCACCCGTCAGAACTGGTGGGAACCGGTCGGGCGTGAGGTCAGAATGCTACGCGAAAACGTGGGCGTTATCGATATCTCAAACTTTGCCAATTATATCATCAAAGGGCGCGGCGCATATGACTGGCTGAACA
>JABIWM010000187.1 GCA_018701255.1 Alphaproteobacteria bacterium
AAATCCGATTGACCAGCGCATCGCCAGCATCTATATCAACGCCGGCATCACGATATGTCATGCCTGCTGTTTTCCGCGTGTCAGATATGTTAACCTCCACTAGATGAAGAAACGGTATATAGTTATAGAACTCTAGATAGTCATAGAAGGTATCGAAATGTCGGTCAAAGAGAAAACATCAAACAGCATCATTATCAGCCTGATGGTGTGGATTATGGCATGGTCTGTTCCGGTATGGGCAGACGAGGCGTGCTTATCTGATGCGTTTCTTATTGATAATCATCATGCCGAAGCAAGCGCGGCTACTGGTAATCTGGCCAGAACCCAAGCGACTGATACCGCGCTTAATACCGCATGGCAGATGCTAATCAACCGGCTGGTTATTGATGGACAGGATATGGCGCCATTGATGCAGGTTAACCCCAATGATCTGTTGCTTTACACACGCGTGCAAAACGAAACGGTGCTGACTAGCCGTTATATCGCTGATCTGGATTATTGTTTTGATCGTCAACTGGTTCGGCAATTATTCAGGGAAAATAATATTGCCTATGCTGAACTGATATCGGATCGCATCATGCTTTTGCCGGTTTTTATTTCTGGTGACCGTGCCAATTTATGGAAACAGCCTAATCCGTGGAAAAACACGCTGGAAACCATATTGCCAGATCATAATGGGCTGGTGCAGTTATCTATTCCTTCCGGTCTTGTGCTGGAAAGAAGCATTACCGGACAGGGGATTCTGGCTGATCCGGAAAGCGTCATTGCAAAAGCCGCCAGTCTGGATCAGGTATCGATGGTTTTACTGACCACGGCACGGGTGACGATTTCGTCATCTGATACGGCATCCGGTTTTGAACTGGTGGTGACAGGCGGGTTATATGACAGAGACGGCAAACAGCTGGCAGGAATTGAGGACACACGGCTTCCTATTCAAAATAGCACGGATTTGCCGCAAAATCTGCGCCAGCTGGGGCAGGATATGATTGCCAATATCGAACAAGTCTGGCGCGAAGTTAATCTGGTTGATCTGAATGCACAGAATATGTTGCGTTTATCTGTTGATATTACATCGCTGGAACAATGGTTTGCGTTATTAGCCAATCTGGAAAATCTATCGCCGGTGGAACAGGTGGATTTGCGTCAGCTATCGGCTGATATGGCGGTGATGGATATCACGCTGAACGGGTCTTCCGAAGCGATGGATTATGCGCTAGAACAAATAGGGTTCCGGATTGAACCAAATCCGGATACATCTATTGGTGGGTTTTTGCTAAAATCGCGAAACTAAACCGCATTATACTGGTCTGTTTATTAAGGGTCGTCTGATCATGCCAAGCCAACAAATCACATTGGATTTTCCGTCTGCCAGTAATTATGGACGAAGCCAGTTTATGATCGGGGCTTGCAATGCGATTGCGGCGGACTGGATAGATCGCTGGCCGGATTGGCCCGGTGTGATCAGAGCGCTTATCATTCATGGTGAGCCGACTTGCGGGAAAACACATCTGGCTACTATCTGGAAAGACGCATCACAAGCCACTGATATAAACAGTATTTCTGATGGCATTTCTGATGGAATTGATGCGCTTGATCCGGATAAATCCTATGTGCTGGATGAATTGGCATGTGGTGCTAACTGGCCTGATGAGATGCTATTTCATCTACTGACCCGATTTACCGGTAGCAATGGATCATTATTAATTCTGGCAAAAGAACCACCAGCGGCAATGCCATGGCGACTGGCGGATGTGGCATCACGGCTGGCCGCTATCAACACGGCGCATATCACCGCACCGGATGATGATATGCTGGAACATCTGATGCGAAAACTGTCCGATGATAGGGGCATGGCGCTTGACGGTGAAATGATTAGCTATATCGTAAAACGGATGGAGCGCAGTTTTATTTGTGCTAATGCGATTATTGATGCGCTGGATGAAACGAGCATAACGGAAAAGAAAAAAGTAAATATGGGCATGGCGCGGAAGGTGCTGGCCGATATGCAACCGACATTATTTTAATCTGATTTTTACATTTTATAACAAGATGAAAGAAGGGAATATCCATGGATTTAGGAATTAAGGGTAAGCTGGCTATTGTATGTGCATCTAGCCGTGGCCTTGGCCTTGGCTGTGCAAACGAACTTGCCGCTAATGGTGTTGATCTGATTATGAACGGGGTTAACCCGGATACGCTGAATGCGGCGGCGGATATGATCAGAAAAACACATGGCGTTAATGTGACCGCTATCGCGGCAGACATTACAACCCCTGATGGCCGTGCCAAAGTGCTTGGAGCCGCTGATCGTGTTGTGGATATTCTGATCAATAATGCCGGTGGCCCACCACCGGGTGATTTTCGTGACTGGGAACGTGACGACTGGGTCAATGCCGTTAATGCCAATATGATTACGCCGATTGAAATGATCAAAGCCGTGATTGATCCCATGATTGATCAGCGGTTTGGCCGGATCGTCAATATCACATCCGGTTCTGTCAAAAATCCTATCCCCCATCTGGGATTATCCAATGGTGCGCGGGCAGGTTTGACCGGATTTGTTGCCGGATTGTCACGGCAGGTAGCCCAGCATAACGTAACGATTAACGGCTTACTGCCCGGCCAGTTTAACACTGACCGTATCAACAGCCTGTTTGCGTCCGCGGCCAAGCGTGACGGCAAAGACGTGGATGATGTCCGTGCCGCCGCCGAAGCCGCTAACCCATCGCGCCGATTAGGGGAAACGAATGAGTTTGGTCAGGCATGTGCGTTTTTATGCGGCGCATCATCAGGATATCTGGTTGGCCAGAATCTGCTGATTGATGGTGGGGCGTATAATTCCAATTCCTGATAATCTAGCTAAACCATTTGCGCTGATCGCGTAAAATTTCCCGCGCGGCGTTGTGACCGGGTATACCGGAAACACCGCCGCCCGGATGCATGGATGATCCACAAACATAAAGCCCTTTGATCGGGGTGCGGTAATCGGCATATCCTGATACGGGGCGTTGAAAGAACAGCTGATCAGGGCTGAGCTCACCGTGAAAAATATGTCCCATCGGTAACCCGACATTAGCTTCAATATCCGGGGCGACCAGCAATTGTGCCTCAATCACATCATTGGAAAACCCGGGGGCATAGGTTTCAATTTGTTTGAAAATATTTTTCTTGAATTGCTCTTTTTCGTTTTTCCAGTCCCCGTCTTTTAATGTGTAGGGCGCATGACCACCAAAGAAATTAACCACATGTTTACCCGGTGGCGCTAGGGTATCATCAACAATGGTTGGGCAGACCGGTGTCATAAACGGCTCATTAGAATACCAGCCATATTTGGCATCATCATAAGCGCGTTCCAGATAATCAATATCCGGCGCGATATGCATATAGGTTGGATAATCAAAATTGCCTAGCACGCCATCAGCGCGCAATTTTGGCAACATGCTGTATTGTGGCGGTCGCTCGCAGGCGACATTCATCTTGAATGCCGTTGACATGGTGCGATATCCCTTAATCTCACGCAGGACTTCATCTGGCAGATGCTTATGGTCTATCAGATTGAGATACATGGCCTTGGCTGACAGATTTGATGCAATCACTGGCGCGGAAAAATCACGGCCATCGGTGGTGACGACTGAACGGACTTCATTGCCAGATACATTTATTTCAGCGATTTCTGCATTGGTAATGATATCAACGCCATTTTCACGGCCATAACTGGCCAGTGCTTCGGTGATTTTACCCATGCCGCCCTTAACAAAGCCCCAACCGCCAGCGCCTTCGTGTTCGCCCATGACATGATGCATGATAACATAGGCTGATCCGGGTGATTTAGGGCCGGCAAATGTCCCGATTGAGGCGTAATACGCAATCACCGCCATGATGCGGTCATCTTCGAACCATTCGCTCAGGAAATCATATGCGCTCATGGTCATCATATCGACAATGCGGTACATTTTATTGCCAATCTTGCGGTTTCGCCATAACAGCGATGCGCTATCCCGAAACGTTTTCCAGTTTCGTTTTGATGGATCAACAGGCGTTTCCCAGAGCAATTTGCGAACAATATTGGCCGCGTCATTCAGATAAGCATCAAATTCGGGATAAATGGCGGCATCTTTTTTAGAAAACCGCGAAAATGACGCTTGTGTTTTGGCCATATTATCTGAAAACAGGATATAATCCTCACCACCAAGCGGTGATACCATGTCCGAGCATGGCAGGATTTCCAGACCATGTTTGCGCAAGTTGAAATCATTAATAATGCGTGGATGCAATAAGCTCATTAAATAAGAATAGATAGATGCCCGAAACCCATCGGCTATGTCTTCGGTAACTGCCGCCCCACCAACAATATGCCGGCGTTCCAGAACAGCCACTTTTTTGCCAGCGCGTGCCAGATAATTAGCGCATACAAGACCATTATGACCGCCACCAATTATGATAGTATCATAAGACGAAGATGGTGAGGTGCTATCAGGCATGGTCTGGCTCCTGTTGTTTCTGTTGAACAAAGAAAGATGCGCCTTTCGGCAATTCTGGCCGTTCCACATCAAACGGAACTGATCTGATATGGCCTTTATCGGTGCCGCGAACCACCATCCCCATATGTTCTGACGGAACAGGTGAAGGCGTTAATGGCGCGGCATCAGCGGCGCTATACACGGTGATATACAAAGTGCGCGGAGCATCAGATTGATTTTGTGATGAACCATGCAATAACCGTGTGTGCATCAAGCAAACGCTGCCAGCCTTGCCAGTGCAATATATGCGTTTTTCCAGCGCTTCGGATGTGATCGCATCATCAACCGCGCCGGTGAACTGCCCCTCATGCCATAAACTATGGATAGTGCCTTTATGTGTGCCCGGCCAGACTTCCAGAGGGCCATTTTCCATTGTCACCTCATCAACCATCAACAATGCCGTGATCAGATCATCATTGCTATGCGGGGTGAATGGAAAATCCTGATGCCATTTGACGACCGTTGCCGATTTAGGCAGTTTTGAATTGATCTTGGAATGATGCAATTTCACATCAGGTCCAATTAAATCCGCCACCGCATCGGTCACGCCGCTATCAGCCATAACATCATAATAATGGGGTGAGATTTCTTCGGGTGAGCTTACCCGCCGGAGTGCAGGTTGATCCGCATCATGTCCTTGTTCCAGATCAAAACGCGGCCGCCCATCTGATAATGTCCCATAGGCAGTATCATGTTGGCGGCTATCTTCTACCCAGTCGGAAAACGTATTTTTCAACTGCTCTAATTGCTCAGCGCTAACCGCATCTTCAACAACCAGATAGCCATGTTCCCAGAAAAAGGCTTTTTGGCTTTCGCTTAACATGGCATCGTCTCCCTTAAGCTTATTATCATTTGATTATGAGCAAAGAAGACAAATTTTGGCAATCTATTTTTACCGCTAGCCAATATTAGCAAGTTATGTGAGAGAGCTAACCGCGTAATGCCGCGATATGGTCAGCCCACCCATCAGATGTGCCAGAAAATATGGCAGAACCAGCCACCAGAGTATCAGCACCAGCGGCAAGTGCCAGTTTAGCGGTGTCTGCATTAATGCCGCCATCTACCTCTATTCTGATATCACGATCACCAATCATGGCGCGCATGGCCGTGATTTTGGGTAAGACAGAGTGCAGAAAGGACTGCCCGCCAAATCCCGGATTAACCGTCATTAATAACACCAGATCAACGCGATCCAGAACGTGGCTGACGGTATCAATCGGGGTGGCAGGATTAATCGCAACCCCGGCGGTGCATCCCAGATCAGTAATCATCTGAAGCGCCCGATCCAGATGTGACGTGGCTTCGGCATGGACAATAATCCGGTCAGCCCCCGCTTTGGCAAAATCAGCAAGAAAAGGTTCCGCCGGTGCAATCATCAAATGGCAGTCAAATAGCAAATCAGTGACTGGCCGTAATGCCGATATAATCGGCGCTCCAAAGGAAATATTAGGAACGAAATGCCCATCCATCACATCAAGATGAATCCAGTCTGCACCAGCTTCGGCTACGCCGCGCACCTGTTCGGCTAAATGCCCGAAATCAGCGGCCAGAATGGATGGCGCGATAATAGTGCCTGAAACAGCGGGGTTAGCATTAGTGTTGTCTGAATGATTCATAATGGCTATTATATCATGACTGATATTCCTTGGCTATATTACTCTGTTGTTCCAATGTGTCCCAGCGAATCCCCAAAATACGTGGCGAGTCACGGCTTGCTGTTTCGGTCATTTCAGATTAAAAATAGGGAATGACAGACATGAAAAAAAATAAACAAAAACAGGATAACCACCATCTTGCCGAAACAGATGCGATGGCTGCATGTGTTCATCAGGATGCACTGACGCAAACTCTGGCTATACCGCCGCTGGAAATCGAAGAAGAATTTCATCTGATTAATCGCGAGTTATCATGGCTAGCCTTTAATGAGCGTGTATTAGCCGAAGCCGATAATGCCCATCACCCCTTGCTGGAACGGCTCCGTTTTCTGGCGATTTCTGCCAGTAATCTGGATGAGTTTTTTATGGTTCGCGTGGCTGGCTTAAAGCATCTGGTCACACGCGGCAATAAGCTGGATTATTATAACAGTTTTGTTTCACCTCAACGCCAGCTGAAAGAAATTGATGCCCGTATCCGGCATCTTCTGGCACAGCAACAGGTGATTTTGCCGATGCTGTTTGATGCTTTATCTGATCATGGGGTTAGCATTGTTTCCCCTGATCAGCTGAATGATGCCGATAAAGCTCATGTGAAAACATTTATCTTTAATGAAGTGATACAGATTATTACTCCACAAACACTTGATCCGGCGCATCCTTTCCCGTTTATTGCTAACGAAGGATTGGGGATGTTTCTTGATCTGATGGAAGCCAAGAATAAGCATAAAACCGCGTTGATCATGTTGTCGCCGGTGATTAAGCGGTTTTGCCGTCTGCCCGGTGATGTGGATCGGTTTATCACTCTGGAAGACGCCATTCTGCTCAATCTGGATGAGATTTTTCCCCAGCATAAATTGATGGATCATGTTCTGTTCCGTGTCTTGCGGGATTCGGAAATTGAATATGACGAAGAAGCCGAAGATTTGGTCACGACGTTTGAAAATGCGTTGCGGGCACGGCGGCGGGGTAATGTGATTGCGCTGCAATTATCGGCTGACCGGACAAGCCGGTTAATCGATGTTCTGGCTAATGAGCTAAAAGTATCCGAAGATGACAGGTTTTATGTTGGCGGCATGATTGATTTATTTGATCTGAGCCAGATTTGTAACGCTGGCAATGATAAATTGCGTTTTCCATCATATGCGGCACGGTTTCCGGAACGGATCAGGGATTTTGGGGGGGACTGTTTTGCCGCTATTCGGGAAAAAGATATTCTGGTTCACCATCCTTACGAAAGCTTTGATGTCGTGCTCCAGTTTTTGCGGCAGGCAGCCGAAGACCCGAAAGTGGTTTCCATCCGCCAGACGCTTTACCGTACTCAGCCAGATTCGCCCATCGTGCGGGCGTTGATATCAGCGGCTGAACAGGGTAAATCCGTTACCGCAATGGTTGAGATCAAGGCAAGATTTGACGAAGAAGTAAATATCCGGCTCGCCCGTGATCTGGAAAGAGCAGGGGTGCAGGTTGTATATGGTTTTGTTGATTTGAAAACCCATGCCAAGCTATCGCTGGTCGTCCGGCAAGAAGAAAACGGGTTGCGGAGTTATGCCCATTGCGGCACTGGTAACTATCATCCATCCAAAGCAAAAATATATACGGATTTATCGTTTTTTACCTGTGATCCCGATATCTGTTTCGACATTGTCCGGATTTTCAATTTTATGACATCATACGTTCAGCCGCAAAAACTGAATAAGGTAATCTTTGCACCGGTTACCGCGCGTGAGCAATTTGTTGCGGCAGTAGAAGCCGAAATCAAAGCGGCTAATGAAGGCAAGCCATCAGGCATTTGGATTAAGGTAAACTCACTGGTTGACCGGGATGCTATTGAATTGCTTTACAAAGCATCACAGGCAGGCGTTCCGGTTGAGCTGGTTGTTCGCGGGATATGCTGTTTGCGGCCGGGGGTTAAGGGGCTGTCCGAACAGATCAAGGTGCGGTCGCTGATTGGCCGGTTTCTTGAACATGCGCGGATTTATGTGTTTGCTAACGGCGTGACTTTGCCGTCACCACAAGCGCGGGTTTATATCTCATCAGCGGATTTGATGCCGCGTAATCTGGATCGCAGGGTTGAGGTGTTTATGCCGATTGAAAACCCGACCGTTCACCGGCAAATTCTGGATCAGGTGATGATGGCGAATATCAAGGATACGATGAATAGCTGGTTATTGCAATCAGATGGGCGATATATCCGGCATCCGGATGCTACTACCAAACCATTTTCTGCCCATCATTTTTTCATGACAAATCCCAGCCTATCTGGTCGCGGGTCTGCCCTAGTAGATTCCACCCTGCAAGATACCGCCCGTCATATGTGGAAAGATCAATAATATGACTGGTGATGCGCCACAATCATCTGATCTATCGCCGCATTTACAGCCAGACATGCCTGCACCACTTGCGCAGGAAAGCTCATCAACAATTGCTTTGATTGATATCGGATCAAATTCTATCCGGCTGGTCATATACCGGTCTGATGGGCGTCTGCCGCATCCGCAATTCAACGAAAGAGAAGTCTGTCGGCTGGGCGAAGAAGTCGGGCGAAGCGGATATCTGGGTGATCAGCAGATGAAGCAGGCGTTCAGCACGCTGGAACGTTTTGCCGCCATAGTTCAGGCCAGTCAGGTTGATGCACTGGAAGTATTTGCAACAGAAGCATTACGCAGAGCGCATAATAGCATTGATTTTATTACCAGAGCAGAAACGATTTTAAATACCCGCGTGCGGGTGATTTCCGGCACAGAAGAAGCCGCCATGTCCGCGCTGGGTGTTTGTTCCGGTTTTCTTGATCCGGTGGGATTGGTGGCTGATCTGGGCGGCGGAAGCCTTGAGCTTGTACCGGTAACATCTGGTAAAGTTATCCATTCTGATCAAGCGGTTAGTGTTCCATGCGGTTATCTGATCGATAAGACAGAGGACGAAATCATATCCGCGTTGCAGTCGGTTTTGTGGCTTCATACAATGAAAGACCAGCCATTTTACGCGGTTGGTGGTGTCTGGCGTGCCATAGCCATGACATATGTCTATCAACTAAAACCGCGCATTGATATTGTTCATGGGTTATCCATGTCGCCAGATCAGATGCGCTGGATGATGGATCAAATCGAAGCCGCAGATGGTGACATATATGGTATTCCGGATGCCCGAAAATCCAGCATGGCGCAAGCTATCCGAATAACGCGTATTCTGATTGATCTGCTAAAACCGGATGCGATTATTTTTTCTGCATTCGGGGTGCGTGAAGGCATCCTTTCTGACCGGATTGATTTAATTGCACGGCAAGGTGATCCATTGATTGACGGGGTGAAGGAATACGCGGTGATGACAACACGTTTTCCGCATCAGGGAAATCATATTGCCCGTATCATGGCTGATTTAATGATGCATCTGCCGCCATCCTATCAACGTCTGGCACATGCGTGTTGTTATCTATGTGATATGGCATGGCTTGAACATCCTGACCATCGCTCACGTCTGGCACTGGAAAAAATGCTTGGCTTGTCTGTGGTCGGGATCAGTCATGCGGAACGGGTATGGATGGCGGCGGGTTTATACACCCGCTATGAGGGCAGCATGCCACGGAATAAGGATGTTCTGGCGCTAATCCCCCATGAAGACCGTAAACTGGCTAAGGCAACCGGCTTATTGTTTCGTTTATTGATGACATTCAGTGGCGGCATTTCCAATATGCTGGAACAGGTGCATGTCACCCCATCGGATTCTGGTTATACGCTTGGCATTGCTGAGCATTTGATCGGTAGTGGTGATTTGATTAACCGGCGGATAGCCAGTGCTAACCGTAGCCTGCCTTATAAAATAAAACTCTTATAAAATAAAATATGGGGGCAATAACAGAATTTATCGGGGGATAATGACGGTGCTGGCACCATTAGCCGATAGCGCAATTTCACCCTTCAAGAGCTTTTCCGCCCATTGCCCAAACACATCATATCGCCAGCCTTGCATGGCTTTAATATTATCTGTGTTGCCCCGCGCCAGTTGTTCTATATCCGGATTATTGGCAATCAGACGGCTGGCTACGTCAATGTCTTCGGCGCAATGCTTTAACAGCACTTTTAGCAAATCTGCGGTGGCTTGCGGCGCCGGTTTTGGCGGACGTGGGGTGGGTTGCGGCCAATTTGCTTTATCTTCCTGATCGGCGGCGGTTAATGCGGCCAGAATATCAGCGCCGGATTGTTTGACAATATTCGAATTAACGCCTCTAACCCGCGCCAGATCGTCTAATGAGCGCGGGCTTTGCTGAACAATGCTGACCAGCATGTCATCTTTGGCGATACGTTGTCTGGGTTGATTCCGGTTTTGCGCTTTTAGCTCACGCCAGCGTCCCAAATGTTTAAGCCGGTTTAATCCTTGCGGTTTATTAATGCGGTGCTTTATCCGTGTCCAGATTTGATCCAGATTGACAATATATTGCTCGGCTTGTGATAGTTGCTGCATTTCTTCGGTCAGCCATGTTTCCCGGCCAGCTTGGGCAATTTTTGCCGTGATTAATGTATAGGCCTGTTCCAGATAAATGACATCATCCAGCGCATAATGAAATTGCTTTGCGGATAGCGGTCGCTGTGACCAATCGGTGAATTGTGACGATTTATCAATCTGAATATTCAGCAAGGACTGAACCAGCCTGTCATAGCCAACCTGATCACCTAATCCGCATACCATTGCCGCAATCTGGGTGTCATAAATAGGCGTTGGTAAGGTGTTCATCATCTGATAAAAAATTTCAAAATCCTGTTTGCCAGCGTGAAACACTTTCACCACATCCGGATTGGATAGAAGCGCAAAAACAGGCGCAAGATCAATGCCATCAGCTAATGGGTCAATCGCCACCGCTTCGTCTGATGATGCGATCTGTATCAGGCATAATTTGGAATAATAAGTGGTTTCGCGCAAGAATTCTGTATCTATCGCGATATGGGGATATCCGGCAAAGCGTGCGCAGATATCGATAAGGGTTTTGTTATCAGAAACAAGTGATGGTTTAATGCTCATATTCTGTTTTATAAATCAGCTTTTCGATTAAAGATAGTCAGATCATAATATTGGTCTATGTTAGTGATATATAAACATTTCTATAACGCAAAGTTTAAGGTGTCATCATGGTAAGTTGGCGTGTTCTGATAGGTAGTTTTTTGTTAGCATCCGCACCGGTTGCCGCATCGGTTGCTGCAGACGATTCTGCCGGTATGGCGTCTTATGAGGCCGTTTACCATCTGGATTTATGGGAAAACACGCCGAGTTCTGCTGTGGAAAGCGTGGATGGTAAAACATTCTATTCGTTAACCCGTGGTTGCGACGGGTGGCACGCCACCGAAAAATACGCCATTAATTTTCTGTTATCAGAAGGCCAGTCATCCGAGTTTGTTTCGGTTTATGATGTATGGGAATCCCATAAAGGCGATAGCTTTTCATTCAATATCAAAGAAGATTCCAGCTTTGATGGGAAAAAATCTTACGAAGGTTTTGCAAATCTGTTCACTGGTTACGGTGAGGCGCAATTTTTTGGTGACGCCGATGGTTCCATAGAATTGCCGTCACATACGGTTTTTCCGCAAAAGCATCTAACGACATTGATCAAACAGGCAGAAGCAGGTAGCCGTGTTTATCAAAGCCATCTGTTCATTGGTGGTGAAGCAGATGATTCCCAGTATTTTACCAGCACCCTGATTGGAAATGCCAAAGAAATCAGCATGGATATTGATATGGGACGCCATTCTGATGATACATTATGGCCATTGCGGGTGGCTTATTTTGATCCCGAAGCAAATGATGCCGAACCTGAATATGAAATAGAATTCATGATCCAGCCTAACGGGATTATCCGGTCATATGTGGTGGATTATGGTGATTTTAGTATGCGCGCCATCATGGAAAGCTTTACGCCCGGTAGTGAGGAATCCTGCTAATTATTCGCCTTGCCGGTCTTTGTTCCGGGGTGATTTATTTGCGAATTGCCGGCCGCTGATAATGGCGGTATTGCCATGCCTATCCCGCAAATGATCAACCGTATCTTCTAGCGCTTTTATCCGGCTCAAGTCAGGATCAGCCAGATTTACCGGGTCTGCGTGGGCTGCGTGATCCAGTTGTTCCACGCCAATGCCAATCAGCCGCCAGTACCGGTCGCTTGCAACCGCGTCTTTCAATAACAATAATCCGGTTTCAAAAATCCGACGGGCTAGCCGCGTTGGATCATTCAAGGTGCGGCTACGGGTAACCAATTTATGTTTATCGGATTTAAGTTTCAACATCACCGTGCGACCGGACAGGTTAGCCGCTTTCAATCGTCTGGCTACTTTCTCGCTACATTCTTCCAGAATAGCGGCCAGCGTATCCAGATCAGATATATCTGTTTCAAATGTAGTTTCTGTTGAAATGGATTTGGCCGGACGGTTTGGAATGATAGGCCGAGGATCAATCCCAGCGGCCAGTTGCTGTAATCTTACTGCGTTATTGCCACCCAGTTTTGCCATCAGTTGCGGATTAGCGCGCGCCAGATCACCGCAAGTATGTATCCCTGCCGCGTTAAGTTTCTGGCTTAGTACCTTGCCTGTTCCATAAAGAATATTAACGGGAAGCGGTGCCAGCATTTCGGCGGCATTATCCATGCCAATAATATGAAAGCCTTTGGGTTTATCCATGTCAGAAGCCATCTTGGCCAGCGATTTTGTACCTGATAAGCCAACAGAAACGGTTATCCCTATCTCATCCTTGATGCGTGTCGCCAATCTGGCCATGCTTGCGGCTGGATAGCGGTGATGCAGGGCATCTGTACCGCTCAAATCCATAAATGCTTCATCAATGGATAATGGCTCAACCAATGGCGTTAATGTCAGCATCAATTCTCTGATCGCGTATCCGGCTTCTTTATAGGCATCCATGCGCGGCGGAATAACGACCGCATCAGGACAGAGCTGAAGCGCTTTGAACATGGGCATGGCTGAACGTACGCCGTGGATGCGCGCCACATAACAGGCGGTCGCCACAACGCCGCGCTTGCCGCCGCCAACAATAACCGGTTTATCCTGCAATTCCGGATGATCTCTTTTTTCGATGGCGGCATAAAATGCATCGCAATCAACATGCGCGATAGCCAGTCGGCGCAATTCGGCATGTTTTAATAACTGCCACGACCCACAAGCAGGGCATTGGGATAAATGGGCGGCGCTGATCCCGTCAGCAAGACAGTCACGGCAAAGCCATGGTGTCATCAGATCAGGCATCAGGCCACAACCATGCCGCCCCGCGTACGCCGCTAGAATCGCCGTGTTTTGGCTTTAACAATCGGGTGTCTATATCTTTGCTGAATACTAGCCTGCGCCATTTGGGGTGGACGTTTTGATATAATCGTTCCAGATTTGATAATCCGCCCCCTATAACGATAGCATCCGGATCAATGGTATTAATGATCATGGCCAGTGTGCGGGCTAATCGGTCTTCTAATACCTGAAAGACGCTTTCCGCGACCAGATCAATGCCGGTACGGGCGGCGATGTCTTCTACTGGCATATTAACGCCAGTGCGATCAAAATAATCTTTGCTGACTGCCGTGCCGGAAATAAAGGTTTCGATACAGCCATCATTGCCGCACCAGCAGTCATGCCCCAGATATTCATCCGTAATTGGCCAGGGCAGGGGATTGTGACCAATCTCACCGGTGATGCCATTAACGCCGGTAACCGGACGGCCATTAATGACCAGCCCGCTTCCGCATCCGGTGCCAAGGATAATGCCAAACACGATATCACATCCGGCGGCCGCACCATCCACGGCTTCGGATAAGGCAAAACAGTTTGCATCATTTTCTAAGCGGATATCGGTGGCTAGAATGTCAGTTAGATCAGCCCGTAAATCACGGTTATTCAGATAGGTAAGGCTTGCCCCCTGAATAATCTGGTTGGAACGGCGCATGGAACCCGGAATGCCAACACCAATAGCACCTTCATAGCCAGTATCCTGACGAGCATCAGCAACAAGTCCAGCCATGCTGGACAAGGTTTCATCATAGCTGGTTTTGCTGGTTTTCTGACGCTTCCGCCAGATAATATCACCATTACTGTCAATAATAGCGGCTTCAATCTTGGTGCCACCTAGGTCTATGCCGAGGCGCATCAGAAGACTCCTTTAGAAAGTACAGACAGCAATTAGCTTACTTGATTTTCGCTTCGCGGAACAAGATATGTTTTCTGAGCTTTGGATCATACTTCATTAGCTCAAGCTTTTCTGGCTTGGTGCGTGGGTTTTTCTTGGCGACATAAAAATAGCCGGTGTCACCGGTGCTAACGAGTTTGATTTGCAAAGTTGCTGGTTTGGCCATGACCGTCTCCTATTTAGAAGCGGCATTTATACCTGTTTAACGGCTTGTGTCAAGACTTCTGTCGCTGTTTACTTAGCTTTTTCGCCCCACGGTTCTTTTTGTGTGGTGGTTTTTTCATGCGTCTTCGGGATAGCTGGCCTTTTGGTTTGCCGGCAGTGCTATTTTCACCATCAATTCCACCATCAGCCCAGCTTAATAGAACAGAGCCTTTTATCGGCGTAACAGACATGATCATGACATCGATCTGATCACCGGTTTTGACTTCTATACCATTGCGATCACCACGCATTGTCCCGCGTGTGGTGTCAACATGATAATAATCTGGCGGCATTTGTGCTAGTGGCAGTAATCCTTCGGTGCTGTGGTCAATCAGCTCAACAAAGGCGCCAAATCCGGTGATGCTGATGACTTTTCCAGCCATGATATGGCCAGTTTCATCTGCGACCAGACTGGCGGCATAGCGATCAATGCTCCGGCGTTCGGCACTGGCGGCACGGCGTTCTGTGTCTGATATCTGCTGGCAAGTTTCTGCGGCGGTTTCTGCATCTGTCTTGCTTTCGCCCATCAGGCTTCTGTGAACCATCAAATCAGAATAACGCCGAATGGGTGAGGTGAAATGTGCGTAACGTATTAAACCAAGCCCGTAATGTCCCGGATTAGTAATGCGGTAATTGGCCTGTGACTGACATCTGAGAACCGTTTCGTTCAATAGTTGATTATCGCCATCACCACATGTGGTTTTGGCACGGTGCAACAGATGATTGAAATCAGCTGGCCGGATAACCTGTCCCTTGGCAAAGCTCAATCCCATGGTGCGGCATAAATCATGAAGACTATCAATGCGCGCTGGATCAGGCGGCTCATGCGCGCGATAGACACAAAGCTTATCAGACGATTCCAGCGTTTCAGCCGCCGCAACATTGGCTAGGATCATCATTTCTTCAATGATTTTCTGGCTGGTATTCTGATATCGCTTGGTTATGCCTGTGGCTTTGCCCGCCGCATCAAAAACAATGCGCTTTTCTGCCAGATTAAGTTCAAGTGCGCCTCTTTCTTTGCGCTCATTACTCAGGCATTGAAAGGCCGCATGCAGATTGCTGATCAGTGACAGATCAATGTTTTGAACCGATTGTGGTAAGTTCTGATCCGATGCGGGCGTGTTTGCATGTGTGATAACCTGTTCAACATCATCATAGGTTAACCGCGCATGTGACCGCATTAATGCGCGATAAATGCGGTGGCCAGTTTTATGCCCCTGATTATCAATTGTCATATCGGCCACAACACATGCTCTGTCTTCGTCAGGGCGGAGAGAGCAAAGCCCGTTTGACAAATCTTCGGGCAACATGGGAACAACCATTTCTGGCAGATATACCGAATTTCCGCGCAATTGAGCTTCGCGATCAAGCGCAGAGCCTTCGGGAACATAATGCGCCACATCAGCAATCGCAACAACCACGCGCCAGCCATCAGGATGCGGTTCGGCAAATACAGCATCATCAAAATCACGCGCATCTGCCCCGTCTATGGTGACCAGTTTCATGTCCCTGATATCGGTGCGGCCGCTAGTATCGGGGATTTTTGCTGATTTTGCTTCGGCCAGAACATCTTCGTCAAAATGATTGGGCAAATCATGTTCGGCAATGGCCAGTGCTGAAAAATTGGGGTTATCGCTGTCACCAATGCGGCGAACAACCTCTGCCGTGCGATTCAGATAGCCGCGTCCTTGCTTTAGCTCGGCCTCAACAAAATCACCGGCGACAATATCCATTTCTGCCGGGATCAGCAAATCAATGTTATGGCGGGCATTGCGATCAGCGTTTTCTAGCAAATAGCCTTTACTGGTGCGAATAACCGCGCCGTAAATATGGCGTTTTGTTCGCGGCAATACGCGAATAACGCGAGCGTCAAACCAGCTGGTTCCTCTGGGTGATAGGCGTGCCAGCACTTCATCGCCTGTGGTCAGCGCAAGCGGTTTACGGCGATCTGATTTGATGCGGATCATGGCATCTGTTTTTAATTTATCATCAGCAGGCTTGGCCAGATAATCGCCATCATGGGTGACGCGGGTGATTTTTAATGGCATTACCGTTGTTAGCTCTTGTTCCAGTTGATCCTGCTCTGGTCTGTTTTTACCCATTTGGCTTTTACCGGAATCAGATTTACCAAGTTGGCTATTACCCAGTTTTCCTTTACTGGCTAATGATTTTAGCTGTTTTCGCAAAATGGCACGTTGATGCGGTTTTAACGCAAATGCACGGGCAATTTCTTTGACCGTAGGCGTATGATCCTGATCATTAACAAATCTAATCAGCTCATCGTCACTAGGTAGTGGCCGGTCCTCAATACCCTGATCACTCATCAGCCTATTTCCGCTTCTTGGCGGTGGTGCTGGATTTAGTGGATGTTTTGGTTTTTGTTGTTTTGGCCGTTTTGCCGCGCGGTGGGGCTTTGCCGGGGCCTTTGGCCTTTTTCTTGGCAATCAGATCAATCGCCTCATTCAGCGTCAGAGTATCCGGATCATAGGCTTTGGGAATCGTTGCACGGATTTTATCATGTTCAACATAAGGCCCAAACCGGCCGGATTTTAGCATAATCGAACCGCCGTCAGGGTGATCACCGACATTACGGCCAGCGGTTTTGCCGGATTTGGCAATTGCATCAATAGCAAAGTTCAATCCGATAGTCAGAACGCTGTCATCATCAGTGATGCTGATATAGGTGCTACCAAACCGGATAAAAGGCCCATAACGGCCAATGCCGGCCGTGATCATTTCGCCGCTATCGGGATGAACGCCAATTTCGCGCGGAAGATTCAGCAATCCAAGTCCGGTTTCCAGCGTCAGGCTGGGGATTTCCATTTTCTTGGGGATGGTTCCGCGTTTCGGTTTTTTGGTATCCGCATCACCTAGCTGAATATATGCCCCATAGGGGCCTTTTCGTACAAGTACCGGCAACCCTGTTTCCGGGTCATCACCTAAATGACGATCACCATCTGCCAACGCTTCCTGTTGTTCATCGGATTCCTGTCCCACGGGACGGGTGTAGCGGCATTCGGGATAGTTGGAACAGCCGATAAATGCACCAAAACGGCCAACTTTTAATCCAAGACGGCCATTATCACAATTGCTACACACGCGGATAGGCGCGCCGTCTTCGTCTTTCGGGAAAAAGACCTGTTCGAGCATGGGATCAATGCGTTCGAGGATATCCTGACGGGCTAATTCCTGCGTGTCGTCTACGGTTGCTTTAAAATCTGTCCAGAATTGCCGTAAAAGCGTTTTCCATTCCAGCTTGCCGTCTGAAATACGATCTAGGTCATCTTCGAGGCGGGCGGTAAAGCCGTATTCCACATAACGCGAGAAAAATCCTTCCAGAAATGCCGATACAATGCGGCCGCGTTCTTCGGGAATGAAGCGCCGCTGATCTTTTTCGATATAATTTCGGGTCAATAGCTTTTGCAGAATGCTGGCATAGGTTGATGGTCGGCCAATACCCAGTTCTTCCATCTGCTTGATCAGGCTGGCATCAGTATAACGCGGTGGCGGTTGCGTGAAATGCTGTTCGGGCTTGATGCCTTCGGCAGTCATTGGCTCCCCGCTTGCTACCGGCGGCAGGATAGTATTCGCATCATCATCGGCGCCAGCGCTGCCCCCATTACCATTAGCATCACCATCATTGGCGCTGTTTTGCTGTTCATCACGATCTTCGCGATAAACAGATAAAAAGCCATCAAACACAATGATAGACCCATTTGCCCGCATGGTCGCCTTGCCGCCACGATCAGCGATATCAACAGCGGTTTTATCCAGCTCAGCCGATGCCATCTGGCTAGCTAATGTCCGCTTCCATATCAGCTCATATAGCTTGATCTGATCCGTATCCAGATACTGGCGCATGGCTGATGGATGTCTGCTGATAGATGTTGGCCGGATAGCTTCATGAGCTTCCTGTGCATTGGCCGCTTTTGATTTATAAACACGCGGCGTGCTTGGCAGATAACGATCACCTTTGGTGTTACTAATCTCACCGCGGATGGATTGAATGGCTTCATTAGATAATTGCACGCCATCTGTTCGCATATAGGTGATTAATCCGGTTGTTTCGCTGCCGATATTAATACCTTCATACAGTTTTTGGGCTACCTGCATGGTGCGGCTAGCCGAAAACCCGAATTTACGGCTGGCTTCCTGTTGCAAGGTTGATGTGGTGAAAGGCGGGCTTGGGTTTCTTTTGGTGCGTTTGGTTTCAACGTTCAGAACAGCAAAATCAGACGCCTTGATGGCGGCCACGGCATCATCTGCCATGGCTTTGCTGTTGATTGTCATCTTGCTAAGTTTTTTTCCGTTCAGATGGGTAAGCCGTGCGGACAAACTATCGCCATTGTCTTTTAGCATTCTGGCTTCGATAGACCAGTATTCTTCGCTATTAAACTGTTCAATTTCGCTTTCGCGCTCACAGATCAGCTTCAGCGCAACCGATTGCACCCGTCCGGCCGATTTAGCCCCCGGTAATTTGTGCCATAACACAGGCGATAAAGTGAATCCCACCAGATAATCCAGCGCCCGCCGAGCCAGATAGGCATCAACCAGTTCATTATTGATCTGGCGCGGATGCGCCATCGCGTCCAGTACGGCGGATTTGGTAATCTCATTAAAAACCACGCGTTCAACCGGTTTATCACCAATCATATCTTTCATGACATGCTGAATATGCCAGCTAATGGCCTCACCCTCACGGTCGGGGTCAGTCGCCAGTATCAGCGTATCTGCCTTTTTCAAAGCAGAACGAATGGCATGAATGGGGTCTTTGCTACGCGCCGGAATATCCCAGTGCATGGCGAAATCTTCTTCGGGGATAACCGATCCCTGTTTGTCCGGCAGATCACGGATATGACCAACAGATGCTAGCACATGGTAATCATGACCAAGATATTTATTGATAGTTTTTGCCTTGGCGGGTGATTCAACAACAACAAGTTTCATGATTTACTTTTCTAGCTCAATTACAGAATATTAATATTACATCGATTTTAAATAAGTCGAGGCATTTAATCATTTTCAATGTCCGCATCCGGCGACCAGACAAGCGAAATCCGGTTGCCATAATGGCGAACAACGTCACCAGATAGTTCCATTTCAAACAGAGCTGTACTGATCACAGGTATTGAGAAATGACACTGCTTGACCAATTCGTCAACCGGTGATGCGTCAAAACTCAACAATTCCTTCAATACCTGTTTTGCTTCATTCAGCTCATCAACCGTGATCCGGGTGTCTTTTATCTGGTCATTATCAGCGTCTTTTTCGATATCATGTTCTGTATGCGCAAATAGCGGCATATCTGGCTGACGGCTGTTCAGAAAACGGTTTTTGATAACGTCAATAACATCACCGGCATGTTCAACCAGAATAGCACCTTCACGAAGCAATTTGTTACAGCCTTTTGATCGGGGATCAAGCGGTGAGCCGGGAATAGCCATCACATCACGTCCTCTGTCACCGGCTTCACGCGCGGTAATCAGCGACCCGGATTTGAGATTGGCTTCTACAACCAGCAATCCGGCGCCTAATGACGCAATGATGCGGTTTCTGATAGGAAAATGCTGGGCAAAAGGTTGCATGCCAAATGGCATTTCGGAAAGGATCAGTCCTTCGTGTTTTAAACGCTCATATAATTTTGCATTTTCTTTTGGATAAATCTGATCTATGCCGCCCGCCATAACCGCAATGGAACCGGTATCCAGTGATCCTTCATGGGCGGCGGCATCAATTCCCCGTGCCATGCCAGATACAATACTATATCCGGCGGTACCAATCTCATGCGCTAGATTGCGGGTCAGATTAAGAGCGTTTAGTGATGCGTTGCGCGATCCAACAATGGAAAGCATATTTTTCTGCATGATATGTGGATGCCCAAGACAAGTCAGGCTACCCGGCGCATCATCAAAAAATTTCAGAATATCAGGATAGCCAGCCTCACCACGAACAATGATCTGGCCGCCATATTTATTCACCTTGGCGATCTCATCTTCGGCTTGCGCTTGGGAATGCAGACGTAAAGATATCTTTGACCGTTTGCCTAATTCTGGCAAATGTTCAATGACCGATGTTCCGCTTTTGAAGCGCCGTAACAATGTTGTTAATGTAACCGGCCCGATATTCTGGGTGCGGATCAAGCGGAGGATGGCAATTTTTTCTGTTGGTTTCATATCAGGCCTAACCCCTTATTAAGTGGCAAGCTGATCATAAAGCAGAAGAATTAATAAACCGTTAATAACAAATAAAAAATTATGACCGCCCGATCCGGGGTTCTTTGCCGGCCAGCACTCTTGAGATGTTTGAGCGGTGCCGCCATGTGGCTAGGCATGCCATTATTCCGGCGCCATATATTAATGCAAATGGCATGTCCTCGCCGCGCCAATACGCGGTTAATCCGATCAGCGCAGGAGCGCTCAGATAGCTGACCAGTGCCGATACCGAGGACAGCCGGAAAATCACAGCCACCACCAGCCACAACAAACAGATCAGGATACCGGCAAGCCAGTCAAG